>CAJARE010000100.1 GCA_903944255.1 uncultured beta proteobacterium | reverse complement strand
CGCATTGGCACGGAGATTTTTTACCGCCTCTGCAATGTACTGCTGAACAATTGCTTGGCGAATCTGAGGCTTTGCTTCTTCAAAACTTGGAATCTTAAAGGCACGCTTGTCATCCAACTTCAAGATCACCCAACCTGCTGGTGTCTGAATAGGTGTGGTGGTAATGGAACCCTTCGCAATCGTTGGAATGATATTAGCAACGACAGGAATCACTTGGGCTGGCATAACCCACCCTAAGGATCCACCTTGCGCCTTTGATGCCGCATCCGCCGAGTACTCTTGTGCCAACTTACCAAATAGCTCGCCTTTTTGGATGCGGCGAATTAAGTCCAAAGCATCCGTTTCGTTAGAGACCAAAATCTGACTAAGGCGATATTGTGTACTGTTATTGCCTTCGCCCATCAATTTGCGCTGACGGTCATACTCTTCGCGCATTCGGGCATCAGTAATCGGTTCTTTCTTAAAATGATTTTCCAAAAATACTTGTAGCAGCAAATTTTGCTTTAGCTGAGCCACCTGATCTGGGAAATCAATTTCATTGGCAAGGCCAAGTCTTGTCGCCTCTTGAGCAATTAACTCTTTATTAATGAGATCTTCTTTAATGCCCTGCCGTAACTCAGGAGTATCTTTTTGACCTTGATTAGTCAAGGCTCGAATGTTTAAATTGAAGAGGCCCTGGGTAATCGCAACACCATTGACGGTTGCAACAAACTCAAAATCACTTTTGGCTTCTACCTTAGGGTCAGTTTTTGACTGTGCCTGAACATTACTAAAGCTAATCAGCCCAGGTATTGTTAATAAGCCCAATGCGATAAGGCGTTTCATAAACATATGACTAATTTCTTTCTCAAGGTACTCAGAACTGGTAGCTTCCAGTAAACCAACCTCGTGGGTTAGTTGTTGTGCCATCGGTAGCAACTTGTTGTCCAGTAGAACTATACAAAGGATTCTTGCCAACCTGCCAAGCTACCATTGCACCCAGATTCCAGCCCTGCCAATCCCACTTCACACCAAAGCCTGCGCCCTGTAAGGAATAAGTATTGTTTGCATTGGTTTGGCCTTGCCAACCAAGGTAAGTATTTTTATATTGCTGCACTAGACCAACGTCATAAAACAAGCTGCCTATGATGCGCTCTGGAAATTGATGGCGCAATTCTACGGTGCCTACTCCACCTTGCGATCCACCGCTTTGAGCAACTGGATAGGCCCTAACCGCATAAGGTCCCCCCAAATAGATTTGCTCAGCAGAGTTTAAGTTGACGGATGAAAACTGTCCATTAATGGCCATATAAAGTGTCGTGGCCCCACCTTCTGTTAGTTGCTGATTTCGGTTGGCGGCAAAGGTATATTTAGCAAAACTAGCAGGGGTATATTGCCCATAACCTTGCAAACTAGTTGCTAATATATCCAAATATCCCAAGACCGCAGTTACAGAACCTGAACTCACTCCACCGCCACCAAAAGCGTCATAGTGATTGCCCGATAATCCGAAGGACGTATTTTTAATGTTGTAGCTACTGATTGTTTGCGTTGTCAGCAAATTTTTATTCATGTAACTCTTAATGTCGTAATTAACATTAAGGTTTGCATTTGTGCCTTGCTCACGAATTAAAGGATATGCAGCAGAAACACCTGTTGTCCAAGCATCACCATAGCCTGCACTTGCGCTTGTAGCGTAGTTACTCACGTTTTTGTAATTCAGATAAGTTCCTGAAAGACCGAGTCGCAATCCATCTTTAGATGCCGGTAAGGAATAGGCTCCCTGAATATATTGGGAGCCCTCTGAATAAATGCCATTAACGGAAACTTGATCACCAATCCCCAGAGGATTAATTCCATTTAGTACGATAACGCCTTGGTTTGCACCTGTCGTTCTACTACCGTAGTTATTTGCTTCAACCTTCCCCTGATACCACTGCGGCTCAGTTAATTGCAAACGCAAAGCAGTTTCGCCATCATTCTTACCGGGCTCTAATTGACTAGAAACCATCACGCCTGGCGTTTCATTCAAAATGATTAAGGCGCGCTCAATTGCTTTGGTATTTAAGGGATCACCAATTGGATTGGCGTAGGTAATGTATTCGGCAGCTGTTTCTTTATTGAAACGAGTAGGGCCATTTGGCGTATCAACAAAGACACTACTTAACTTTGCCTCTGTTACCAAAATCTTGACTACGCCATTAGCAATTTTTTGAGGAGGCAAAATTGCTTGTACGGTGTAACCACTCTTACGATAGAACTCGATAACTGCATCACATGCTTTTTGCAAGTCATCAAAATTAACCGCACGTCCAAGCCATGGCTTTAACACTGCCTGCACACTTGCTTCCGGAATAATGCTGATACCCTCCAGCACGAAAGTCTTCACCTCAAAAGTAACTTCGTTTGTGCTTGGTGCTTTAGCTTTTGGGGCCTCTTTTAGCGATGGCTCAGGCAGGGCCAAAGGTGAAGGCATAGGGAGCTGCTTCTCTAAACCCTGCTGCAATGCACCTGCATCAATTTGGGCGAAAACAGCAAAAGGACTCATGCTGGTTGTAATAAAAACAGCAATTAACCCAGTACGCTTTGAGAACAATCTTCGTAAGATATTCATAGAATTAAGACAATTTTTTAGAGGTAAATCAGTAAATGGTTGATTTTATAGAAAATTTTACCTTATGCTACTAAAAACCAGCCCCGCGGACGAATGTTGCCAGACCGCCACTAATAACATCGCCCAATACAGACTTGGGCCAAGCAAGCTGGATACTGGCAATTAATTGGCTTAGGTTTAATATTTGGCATGACAAACGTAAGAACCCCCATTTCCTTTGATTACCCCCAGCAAGATGCTGCGGGAGTAACCTGCACTGCCCAAGCTTGGGCCAAAACCCCTCCGCAACTTCATGGCTCTGAAAAAGCAGCCGTGATTGCTCGCATTAAGCAATTACTGATTGAAAAAGATGCTGCTTTGATTGCCCACTACTACGTTGATGGTGATATTCAGGATCTAACCATGGAGACTGGTGGTTTTGTTTCTGACTCTTTAGAAATGGCACGCTTTGGTAAGAATCATCCTGCCAAGAATTTAATTGTTGCAGGTGTACGTTTCATGGGGGAGAGTGCAAAAATTCTCAGTCCTAAAAAGCGCATCTTTATGCCTGATTTAGAAGCCACCTGCTCATTAGACTTAGGTTGTGATGCGACTGACTTTGCTGCTTTTAGAGCCTTGCATCCTGATCGTGTGGTTGTGGTTTATGCCAACACCAGTGCTGCAGTAAAAGCACAAGCGGATTGGATGGTCACAAGCTCATGTGCTCTAGCAATAGTGCATCAACTCAAAGTTGAAGGTAAAAAGATTTT
>CAJARE010000099.1 GCA_903944255.1 uncultured beta proteobacterium | reverse complement strand
TTTATATGTATTTTTGCTTTAAATCAATTAAATACGCAGTGGAATCATTAATAATTTGATGTTTTTTAGATTGACCAGACGATCGAATCAGGACCATTTTGAATCTCGCTAATTACTTTCCTGTTTTGTTATTCATCCTAGTGGGCAGAGGTGTAGGACTAGTCCCTATGTTCCTCGGCAAAATTGTGGCTCCTTCAAAGCCCAATGCCGAAAAATTGTCTCCGTATGAGTGTGGTTTTGAGGCATTCGAAGATGCACGTATGAAGTTTGACGTGCGCTATTACCTCATTGCCATTCTTTTTATCTTATTTGATCTTGAAACTGCATTCCTGTTTCCATGGGGTGTGGCGCTTCGTGATATTGGTTGGTTTGGCTACGCCTCGATGGTGATTTTCCTTCTGGAATTCATTGTGGGATTTGTGTATATCTGGAAAAAGGGCGCTCTCGACTGGGAGTGATCGATATGGCATTAGAAGGCGTTCTTAAAGAGGGATTTGTTACTACTACTGCGGACCAGTTAATTAACTGGACGCGGAGCGGTTCTTTGTGGCCCATGACTTTTGGCTTAGCTTGCTGTGCTGTTGAGATGATGCATGCTGGTGCATCTCGTTATGATTTAGACCGCTTTGGTGTTGTTTTCCGCCCGTCACCACGTCAATCTGACTTGATGATTGTGGCTGGTACCTTATGCAATAAGATGGCTCCTGCCTTGCGTAAGGTTTACGATCAAATGCCAGAGCCTCGTTGGGTGATTTCAATGGGCTCTTGTGCTAATGGTGGTGGTTACTACCATAACTCTTATTCAGTAGTTCGCGGCTGCGATCGTATTGTGCCAGTCGATATTTATGTTCCTGGCTGCCCACCTACTGCAGAAGCATTGATCTATGGAATTATTCAATTGCAATCTAAGATTGCTCGCACCAGCACGATTGCACGAAAGACCTAATCATGTCAGATCGTTTAATTCAGCTCGTCGCTAATCTAGAAAAAGTACTTGGTACCCGTGCACAATCGATTCACACTGCCTTAGGTGAGGTTACGGTAGTAGTTAATGCTGAAACCTATTTTGAGACTGCGATGCTTTTGCGTGACGATCCCACTTTAGCGTTTGAGCAGCTCATCGATTTGTGTGGTGTTGACTACCAAGAATTCCGGGATGGCAGATGGAATGGCCAACGTTTTGCTGTGGTAAGCCACTTGCTCTCTATAGAGCACAACTGGCGCTTGCGTGTTCGTGTATTCGCACCAGATGATAGCTATCCTTTAGTTTCCTCAATTACGCCCGTATGGAATTGCGCTAATTGGTTCGAGCGTGAAGCATTTGATCTTTACGGCATTATTTTTGATGGGCATGAGGACTTGCGTCGTATCTTGACCGATTACGGCTTTATTGGCCATCCATTTAGAAAAGACTTCCCCATCAGTGGGAATGTAGAAATGCGCTATGACCCTGAGTTAAAGCGGGTTGTTTATCAGCCTGTCACGATCGAAGCACGCGAGATTACACCGCGCATCGTTCGTGAAGAGCAGTATGGAGGTCCGGTTTAAGTCATGGCTCAAATTAAGAACTACACCCTCAATTTTGGCCCACAGCATCCCGCTGCTCATGGTGTACTGCGTCTGGTGCTTGAACTGGATGGTGAAGTCATTCAACGTGCTGACCCACATATTGGTTTATTGCATCGTGCTACTGAAAAATTAGCTGAAACACGTACTTGGATTCAAAACGTGCCTTATATGGATCGTTTGGACTATGTATCGATGATGGCCAATGAGCATGCTTATGTATTGGCTATTGAAAAGTTATTACAGATAGATGTTCCTTTGCGCGCTCAATATATTCGCGTGATGTATGACGAGCTAACCCGCTTATTAAATCATTTGCTTTGGATTGGATGTCATGGTCTTGACGTTGGTGCCATGGCTGTGTTCCTCTACGCATTCCGTGATCGTGAAGATATTTTTGATATGTATGAAGCAGTGTCTGGTGCTCGCATGCATGCTGCTTACTATCGCCCTGGCGGTGTTTATCGTGATTTGCCAGACCAAATGGCTCAATATAGTCAGTCTAAGGTCCGGAGTACTTCTGCTGTAAAACGCTTAAATGAAAACCGCAGCGGTTCATTACTTGATTTTATTGACCAATTTACGCAAGGCTTTGATGCTAACGTTGATGAGTATTGCAATCTTCTAACCGATAACCGTATTTGGAAGCAACGCCTAGTCAATATTGGTATTGTGACCCCAGAACGTGCATTGCAGCTAGGCTTTACTGGCCCGATGCTGCGCGGCTCTGGAATTGAGTGGGATTTACGCAAAAAGCAGCCTTATGAAACTTACGATAAATTGGATTTTGATATTCCTGTTGGCGTTAATGGCGACTCTTATGATCGTTACTTGGTGCGTATGGAAGAAATGCGTCAGTCCAATCGCATCATCAAGCAATGCGTTGCATGGTTGAAGTCCAATTCAGGTCCTGTAATGAGCGATAACCATAAAGTTTCACCACCAAAGCGTGTGGATATGAAAACCAATATGGAAGAGTTGATCCATCACTTTAAGCTCTTTACCGAAGGGATGCATGTACCTGATGGTGAAGCGTATTCAGCGGTGGAGCATCCAAAGGGTGAGTTTGGTATTTATTTGATTTCAGATGGCGCTAATAAACCATACCGCATGAAAATTCGTGCGCCAGGTTTTGTGCATTTATCAGCGATGGATGAAATGTCACGTGGCCATATGTTGGCTGATGCGGTGACTATTATTGGTACCCAGGATATTGTGTTCGGGGAGATTGACCGCTAAGAGCGTGCCAAAGATTATTTAATGTCAAACATTCTTCAACTATCCGATAAGACACTGGCAGATATTGCTCGTAATATCGCCAAATATCCGCCGGAGCAAAAGCAGTCGGCAGTAATGGCCGCTTTAATTGCTATCCAAACCGAATTGGGGTGGGTGTCATCTGAGGCGATTGCAACCGTTGCGCAAATTCTAGAGATGCCTACGATAGCTGTTGAAGAAGTAGCTACTTTTTATAATATGTACAACACCAAACAGATTGGTAAGTACAAATTAGTCATATGCACAAACTTGCCGTGTCAATTAACCCATGGCGAAACAGCTGCGAACTATTTAAAAGAGACATTGGGTATTACTTATAACGAAACTACGCCTTGTGGCACATTTACCCTGAAAGAGGGTGAGTGCATGGGTGCCTGCGGCGATTCGCCGGTGATGTTGGTAAATGACAAACGAATGTGTAGCTTTATGAGTAAAGAAAAGATCGATACTCTATTAAATGAACTTCGTGCAGAAGGGAAGTCAGCATGACCAGCCTGCACGATCGCCACATCAAACCGCTAATCCTTGCTGGATTAAATGGAAATAACTGGCGTTTAAAGGATTATGAGTCTCGTGGTGGATACCAGCAATTACGTCGTCTGATAAATGATAAGGTTGCCCCCGATGCCATCATTGCAGAATTAAAGGCTTCATCTCTTCGTGGCCGCGGTGGTGCAGGTTTCCCAACAGGATTGAAATGGAGCTTTATGCCCCGCCAATTCCCTGGACAAAAGTATTTAGTTTGTAACAGTGATGAAGGTGAGCCTGGCACTTTTAAAGACCGTGACATCATGCGTTATAACCCGCATGCCTTGATTGAAGGCATGATTATTGGTGCTTACACTATGGGTATTAGCACTGGCTATAACTACATCCACGGTGAAATCTGGGAAGTGTATTCACGTTTTGAAGAGGCCTTGGAAGAGGCTCGTGCAGCTGGCTATTTAGGCGATAAGATTTTAGGTAGCGATTTTTCCTTTCAGCTACACGCAACTCCAGGATGGGGTGCTTATATTTGCGGTGAAGAAACGGCTTTATTGGAATCTCTAGAGGGTAAAAAAGGACAGCCACGCTTTAAGCCACCATTTCCAGCAAGCTTTGGTTTGTATGGCAAGCCAACAACGATTAACAATACTGAAACCTTTGCTGCCGTGCCGTTTGTATTGGCTATCGGTGGTCAAGCATATTTAGATCTTGGTAAGCCGAATAATGGCGGTACAAAGATTTTTTCTGTCTCTGGTGATGTTGTACATCCGGGTAATTATGAAATTCCATTAGGGACGCCATTTGCTGAGTTACTAAAGCTAGCTGGTGGCATGCGTGATGGGGTAGCTCTCAAAGCAGTTATTCCTGGTGGATCTTCTGCGCCGGTTGTGCCGGGTGTGCAGATGATGGATATCACCATGGATTACGACAGTATTGCTAAAGCAGGATCGATGTTGGGATCTGGTGCTGTTATCGTCATGAATGAAACTCGTTGTATGGTGCGAGCTTTAGAGCGCTTATCGTATTTCTATCATGAAGAATCCTGTGGTCAATGCACGCCTTGCCGTGAAGGAACGGGATGGTTATGGCGCATTGTTCATCGTATTGAGCACGGCCAAGGTCGTCCAGAGGACATGGATTTACTAAATGATGTTGCGGCCAATATTCAGGGCCGAACGATCTGCGCTTTAGGCGATGCTGCAGCAATGCCAGTGCGCGGAATGTTAAAGCATTACATGGATGAATTTGCGTATCACGTAGAACATAAGCGCTGCTTAGATTCTACGCAACCTTTATAAAGTTATAGAGTACGGGATATCTTCAAGTGAGTATGGTTGAAATCGAATTAGATGGTAAGACAGTAGAAGTTCCGCAAGGTTCGATGGTGATGCACGCCGCGAATAAGTTGGGCACCTACGTACCCCATTTTTGCTATCACAAGAAATTATCTATTGCTGCTAACTGTCGTATGTGTTTAGTTGAGGTTGAAAAAGCTCCAAAACCTTTACCAGCTTGTGCTACTCCTGTTACTCAAGGCATGAAGGTTTTTACCCATTCTGCTAAAGCAGTTGAAGCACAACGTTCCGTTATGGAATTTTTGCTGATTAACCATCCGCTTGATTGTCCGATTTGTGATC
>CAJARE010000098.1 GCA_903944255.1 uncultured beta proteobacterium | reverse complement strand
TTGATTACTCTGCAGAGAAATTTGCTAAAGCCATTAAGGTTTCAGTAGAAGATTGGAAGAATGAACTAAAACTTCATACCGAGTTGTTTGATCATCTTGGCGATCGCCTACCCAAAGAGCTAAAAGATACGCGTGCAAAAATCGAACAACGCTTGAACGCTTAAGCTTTAGTACCACTCGTTTTTTAATCCCCTTCTGTGACAAATCCCCAGCACCATGAAATAGTGGTGATTGGGGCAGGTATTTGTGGCGCAACCATTACCAATGAGTTGCTCGAGCGTGGCAAAGCGGTTTGTATTGTTGACGCTGCATCTTCACCAGCCACCGCCTGTTCAAGTCATGCCTATGCGATTGCACATCCCCATATTGGCAAAGGATCCCCGCGCTTATTGCGCTTAACGCGCATTGCCTTTTTGCTTGCTGAGGCTCGTTGGGGCTTGGTTTGGAAGGCGCATGGTATTTTTCAGCCAACAAAAAAAGATAAAGAATTTGTACTCAAAGAACTTGAGGATTATCTCGATGAATTGGAGCTCGATAACACGATGGCATTGCCATTAAATGCTCAAGATGCTAAAAAGATCTGCGGGGTTTCACAAAGCGGCGTTTGGTTGCCGCGTGGAGCCTCTTTAAATTTGTTAGAGACCACACAACACTTATTACAAGAACACACTCGATTAACTTGTATTTGGAATACCAGAGTTGTGCGCCTCGAAAACCGAGATGAAAAATGGTTTTTATTGAATGAGGCCGATCAAGCCATTTTGTCGGCCGATAAGCTGGTCATCTCAGCAGCCATGGAGAGCAAGGCTTTGGCGAACAGTATTGGAGTGCGCTTGCCACTCAAGCCTGTGCGTGGACAGCTCAGTATTTTTTCAGTTGCTCCAAATGATCCATGGGCAGCCAAATTACCGAGCGTTGGAATTTCAGGAGACGGCTATTGTTTGCCGGCAGAGCATTTGGAAGACGGTAGTTATCGTTGGATTGTGGGCTCTAGTTTTGATGAGGGAGAGGACGATCTTTCCCCAAGAGACGACAGCGATGAGTTTAATCGCGTTCAAGCAAAAGGCCTAGTCCACTACCTTGAGGGCGACCCTGGCGGCTTAAAAAAGCTAGGAGAGTTTGTGGGCATACGCTGTGTAGCGGGCGACCGATTGCCAATGATCGGCGCGCTTTCTCAGCGACCAGGAATTTTTCTGGCAACCGCCCTAGGGTCGCGCGGTATTTTGTGGTCAGCCTTGGCGGCTAAGCTGATCGCTACTCAAGTACTTGATGAGGACTTAGCCTTGCTAGCGCGTTTTGGTTTGGCCGCTGACTTAGTGGCTGCACTTGCGCCGGCCCGCTTCTTTGCTGGTGCCTTGGCAGCACCCTCCGCTTTAGGTGCTTTTGCCTCGAACTCAAAGCCCGTTTTGCCTTCAGCCCCTAAAACTAGATAGGCCTTAAAGCCCCGACCAGTTCGGTTGGACTTAAAGTTGGTCAATAAGTCCGTTCTACCTTCTTTCAATAGCTTTTGAATTTGTTCAGCAGAAATTTCTTGCTGCAGGACGACCTTGCCAGTTTTGAAATCGCAGGATTTATTCGGCCCAGTATTGTTTTCACATACATAACGCATGCCGTCTTCGTAAATTGCCCCTGAGCATTTGGGGCATGCCCCTAAAGCCTGGCGACCAGTGAAATCAATAGCTTCCGTTTCTTCTTCTTGAGCGTTTCCAAAATCAAACTCTAGTTTGAAACCAGCATTAGGATAATCAGCATCATCCTCTGGAATTTCGCTTAATTTGATGATTGCTGCAAACGGCCGACCTATTTTGCTGCGGAATCCTTGCAATGGTCCAATGGTTTTTTCCCGTAGCAGCTCTTCTACTTCAGGATATTCAAAGGCGCGACCACCAGGCGTTTTGCTGATTGTGAAGCCACATTTTTCACAAGCAAAACGACGATAGTTTTCCTTCACTGGACCTTTGCAATGAGGACACGGGGTGCTCATGGTCGCATAGTCGCCAGGTATGGTGTCGCTGTCATACTCTTTGGCGCGCTTAACAATCCGCTGAGTCATTTGCGCAATTTCTTGCATGAAGGTATCGCGATTCATCTTGCCCTGCTCAATCAGCGACAATTTGTTTTCCCAGTTTCCCGTGAGATCTGGGCGCGTCAGCTCTTCAACATCGAGCCCGCGCAATAAAGTCATCAATTGAAATGCTTTAGCAGTTGGAATAAGCTCACGCGCTTCACGGACAATATATCTTTCAGCAAGCAATCCCTCAATAATCGCGGCTCGCGTAGCTGGCGTGCCTAAGCCTTTTTCAGCCATTGCCTCGCGCATTTCATCATCATCTACCCACTTACCTGCGCTCTCCATTGCAGAAAGCAAGGTTGCTTCGGTATAGCGTGCTGGAGGCTTTGTTTTTAGCGGAACTGCTACAACAGATTCGGCTTGGACGGTCTCGCCCTCCTGCACTGCCACTAACTCATCATCGGCTTGATTGGATCTGCCATAGACAGTCAGCCAGCCAGGATTTACTAGTACGCGCCCTTCCGTTTTGAAGTGATGTCCGGAGGCCTCGGTGATACGGGTTGTGACGCGGAATTCGGCAGCAGGATAAAAGACTGCCAAGAAGCGCCGCACCACTAAATCGTATAGTTTGAATTCTGGTTCGCTGAGATTTT
This sequence comes from uncultured beta proteobacterium, assembly GCA_903944255.1. Classification (GTDB taxonomy): domain Bacteria; phylum Pseudomonadota; class Gammaproteobacteria; order Burkholderiales; family Burkholderiaceae; genus Polynucleobacter. The sequence continues at coordinate 8,963 of CAJARE010000098.1, read as the reverse complement.
TTGGTGTTTCAAGAGTCGGAATGATGGCAAAGTGATCTGAAATCTTAGAGTTATCAAAGATTCGTTTATTGGGTTTAATCCAACCATAGCCAGCCTTGCCTTTCGGATCTTTAGGATCCCCTTGCAGAATTTGTTTGGCAAATGCTCGGTATTCTTGTGAATGCTCTGCAAGAATTTCCATGGTTTGTTTCACGGTGTCCAAGTAATCTTCAGGAAGCGCCTTGGCATCAGTACGAGGATAAGTTAAGACCTTATGGCGCTCATAGAGTGCTTGCGCTAAGCCTAAAGTATTTTTTGCGGAGAAGCCAAAGCGCGCATTCGCTTCACGCTGTAAGCTGGTTAAGTCAAAGAGTTGCGGTGCTAACTGGGTTGCTGGTTTCGCCTCTTCTGTGACGGTTGCTTTTTTATCTCGACAGGCAGCCACAATGCTTTGCGCAGCAGCTTCGCTCCAAAGACGATTCTCACGAGCATCTGGCTCAGCAGCATCTTTCTTAAACTTAGGGTCAAACCAGCGCCCCTCATAAACACCGGCTGCCGCAATAAATTCAGCCTTCACTTCCCAGTAGTCTTTCGATACAAATTTACGAATGAGTTCTTCGCGCTCAACAACAATCGATAGTGTTGGTGTTTGAACACGTCCAACAGTGGTTAAAAAGAAGCCCCCACTCTTGCTATTAAAAGCTGTCATGGCTCGGGTACCATTAATACCCACTAACCAGTCAGCCTCAGATCGGCAGCGGGCCGCATCGGCTAAAGGCTGCATATCAATATCTGAACGTAAGCTAGCAAAGCCTTCGCGTATTGCAGCGGGCGTCATGGATTGCAACCAAAGGCGTTGAATCGATTGCGATGCCTTAGCATGCTGTGCAATTAAGCGAAAAATTAACTCGCCCTCGCGCCCTGCGTCACAAGCATTAATTAAAGTAGTGACATCTTTTCTTTTAATGAGTCTTTGTAAAACCTTAAGGCGTGATTCAGTTTTAGCGATAGGACGTAAATCAAAATACGGTGGTACCACTGGCAAGTTTGCAAAAGACCATTTGCCTCGTTTGACCTCAAACTCTTCAGGCGCAGCAATTTCTAATAAATGGCCTACCGCAGAAGAGATGACAAAATCATCGCTTTCAAAATAATCTTCATGCTTTGTAAAACCACCCAGTGCCTTGGCAATGTCATTGGCAACTGAAGGTTTCTCTGCAATGATCAGTGTCTTTGGGTGATCCACGGTTGAAGTTTTGGAGCTGCTTTTGATAGATGCTTTAGCCACGCGTTCGCCTAAATTTGAGCCTGAAATGATGTTTTTAAAGGGGAAAAAGGTTGACCAATTTAAACCTATTCAGTATTTGGTCTACTACTCACCCCTTTTTTATTATTAACCGATAAATCAAGAAAAGTCCAAAATCACCCTATTCGGATCTTTTTAAGCCCCTTGCTTTCGATGTATTTTTGAGAAAAAAGGCGGTTTAGGGGCATTTAAAGCGGGGTTTTCTCAAAAATAAGGTCTTCGAGGACCTCTTTTGGGCTACATACCAGTTTTGCACCTTGTTGGATTAACTTGTGGCACCCCCCTGAAATTGGGCTACTGATGGGCCCAGGAAGAGCAAAAACCTCCCTTCCCAAATCCGCAGCAATTCTGGCAGTAATTAAGGAGCCTGATTTTTCCGCCGCTTCTATCACCACAACCCCCATTGCTAAAGCCGCAATGAGGCGATTGCGTTTTGGGAAATGAAATGGTTTTGGGCCCGACCCCAAAGGCAGCTCGGAGACTATTAGGCCTTGGTGGGCGATCTTTTGAGCTAGGCCTACATGCTCCTTGGGGTAGGTTTGGTCTAGCCCGGTGCCGCAAACCGCCAATGTGAAATAGCTTTTGCCCAGATCAAGGGCGGCTTGATGGGCAGCCCCATCGATTCCTTTTGCTAGCCCAGAAACGATGAGGGCACCAGCTTTTGAAAGCGCTTGAGCAAAGACTGCCGCATTATGTAGACCCCCGCTGCTGGCCATGCGTGAGCCTACGACAGCGATCATTGGCATATTCAATAGGCGAATATCCCCTTTTAGATATAGGCATTCTGGGGGGTCATATAAGTCATTGAGTCGAGCGGGATAATGTGTATCACCTCGATGAATTTTTAAGATGTTGTTAGCGGAGGGGTTTTGCATAAAATGATTTTGACTTTGAGGGAAATTGGCACAATCAGCACTAGCCGATTCTTCTGTTGGATAATTCCTACATGGCACTATTAAACGTTCTTTGCTATCCAGACCCACGCTTACACAAGGTTGCAAAACCCGTTGCGCAAGTTGACGCACGCATTAAAAAAATCGTGGCAGATATGGCTGACACAATGTATGAGGCCCCAGGCGTTGGCTTGGCAGCAACTCAGGTAGATATTCACGAGCGCATTGTGGTCATTGATACATCTGATGAGCAAAATGAATTAAGGGTTTTTATTAATCCGGAGATTATTTGGGCTAGTCCCGAGAAAAAGGCCTGGAGAGAGGGGTGCCTTTCCGTGCCAGAGTTTTACGATGAAGTTGAAAGACCTGCCCAAGTCAGAGTGAGGGCTTTAGATTTGGATGGAAAAGAATTTGTAATTGAGGCCGATGGGTTGTTAGCGGTTTGTTTGCAACACGAGTTGGATCATTTGCAGGGTAAGGTATTCGTAGAATATCTATCAATCTTAAAGCGCACTCGCATCTCTCATAAATTAAAAAAGCGCACCAAAGAACTATCGGGTGAGCGCTAAGCGCCCCATGAAAATTGTTTTTGCTGGAACACCAGAGTTTGCTGCGCAAGCAATGCGATCGATTCATGATGCTGGTCATGAGATTGTTTTGGCCCTGACCCAGCCTGATCGAAGGGCTGGAAGGGGTATGCATCTCCAAGCAAGCCCAGTAAAAGTCTTTGCAAACGAAAATAATATTCCTGTCTTGCAGCCCCAGACACTGAGGCGCAATAGCGCCGATTCACTAAAGCAGCATGAGGCAGAAGAGGCATATCAACAATTATCAGAGTTAGATTTTGATGCCATGGTCGTAGTGGCTTACGGCTTAATTTTGCCGCAAGAGATTTTAGATATCGCCCAGCGCCCCGGAAGATATGGCAGCTTTAATATCCATGCCTCGTTGCTACCTAGATGGCGAGGTGCCGCGCCGATTCAAAGAGCTATTGAAGCTGGCGATCAGAAAACAGGCGTATCTATTATGAAGATGGATGCAGGCCTCGATACAGGCGATACAGTTTTAGTAGAGGCATTAAATATTTCTCTTGATGAAAATAGCTCCACCTTGCATGATCGACTAGCAAATATAGGCGCTCGTCTGATTGTGCAAACTCTGCATATCTTAGAAAAAGATAAAGCGATACAAGCGACACCACAAAATAGTCAGGGCGTAATGTATGCGGAAAAAATATTAAAGAGCGAAGCAGAAATTGATTGGTCCTTTAGCGCCCAGGAAATCGATTGTCGAATACGGGCTTTTAATCCCTTCCCAGGCGCCACAAGCATTCTTAAAGGCATTCCATTGAAGTGCTGGAATTCACGTGTAGCGCCTAAAAATGTTCCTAAGGAAACACGGCGTGCTGGTGAGATTTTAGGATTCAGTGAAGAAGGGGCTTATATTCAGTGCGGCAAGGGCGTGGTTGAAGTTCTAGAAATGCAAAGACCTGGTGGAAAAAAAATGAGTGCAAAAATGTGCTTGCAAGCATTTCCTGATCAAGAAAATGAACTGCGCTTTCAGACGACCCAGAGCAAAACAATTTGACCGATCCCAAAAAAATACGCAGTCTACCGCTTTCAGAGGCTATCACCATTGCAGCTCAAGCAGTGGGAGAGGTGTTAAATGGTAGATCGCTTACGGAGGTTTTGGATGAGCTCGAGCCCCATGAGCGGCCGATTGTGCAAAGCCTCAGTTTTGATTCTTTACGAAAATGGGTCCGCTCACAGGAGTTGATCAAGCAGCTCATCCCCAAGCAACCCCCGCCAGAAGTTGATCATCTGCTCAGCGTTGCGATCCCATTATTTTTGCAGACCAGCACCGATGGCAATAGTTATGCGGCGCACACCATTGTTGATCAGGCAGTAAAGGCCTGTGGTGAATATGACAAGACAATGTATGCCAAAGGATTGGTGAATGCTGTATTGCGTAAAGTAAGCCTGATAGCTCAAGAAGCAGAAAGCGGAAAAGCTTATGCGCCCGATCCCATTCCAATGTTTGCCCCGCCTTGGTGGCGAGCCAATCTCAAGCGTCATTATCCCAAGGCATGGCAAGCGATTTTGTTTGCCCAAGCAAAGCGGGCGCCTTTGATACTGCGTGTTAATCAACGGCAACAAACGCGAGCTGAGTACCAAGCCTTGTTAAAGGATGCGGGAATGAGCTCAACCCCCATAGAGGAGATAGCGGGCGTTTCCTTGCCGGCGGCCTTGTTATTGGATGAGCCTGTGCCTGTAGGCGATCTGCCTTACTTTTATCGTGGCGCAGTTTCTGTTCAGGATGCGGGGGCGCAATTGGCTGCTCTTTTGTTGGCCCCCAAAGCAGGAGATCTAGTCCTTGATGCCTGCGCAGCTCCGGGCGGAAAAACTGCCCACTTATTGGAGCTAGCAAATTGTGAAATGACAGCACTCGAACTGGACGGCGAGCGCATTGGAAAAATTAGTGGAAATTTAGATCGCCTTCATTTGCATATAGATAATGTAAAAATTGTGCGAGGTGATGCATCTAAGCAGGCTTGGTGGGATGGGGTCCTTTTTGACAAAATCTTATTAGATGCTCCTTGCTCAGCCTCTGGAATTGTTTCTAGGCATCCAGATATTCCTTTTTTAAGGCGTGAAGCGGACCTCAAAGCTTTGCAACAAAGACAGAGAGCCATTTTGAGCCAGGCCTGGAAGATGCTGAAGCCAGAAGGGCTTTTACTTTATGTAACGTGCTCCATTTTTCCTGAAGAGGGCGAGGACCAGGCCTTATGGTTTGCTGCGGAGCACGGCAATGCGGTACGATTAGTCGCTCCAGGGCAGATTTTGCCCACAGAATTAAATGATGGCTTTTACTATGCTTTGTTTAAGAAAAATGGACCATGAGCCACAGAATTAAACAATTTATCTTTTTGTGCCTGTTGTTATTCGGCATGCATGTATCAACTGCCAGTGCAGAGGGAATCAAAATTAAATCCTTCGAATTGGAGCGAGTTGATGGCGATTGGCTTTTAAATGCTGCATTCCAGATTGAGTTGGCTCCGGGCCTAGAAGATGCGGTACAAAAAGGCGTAGTCCTTTTTTTTCAGACAGAGTTTGAGCTAACGCGTGGCCGTTGGTATTGGTTCGAAGAAAAAGCAGTATTAGCCCAAAGACAAACACGCCTTTCTTACCAGCCGCTCACACAACAGTTTCGAATTGCCTCCGAGGGCTTTACCTTTACAGCCCCAACAATTTTTGAAGCACTTCAGGCGGTAGGAAGCATTGGTGGTTGGCGAGTAATTGATAATGCTCAGCTTGACCAAGGCAAGCCTTATGCAGCCGGCCTACGAATGGTGCTTGATCTGAGCAAATTACCAAAGCCATTTCAGGTCAATGCATTAAATAATCGGGATTGGAACGTATCGAGTGACTGGTATCGCTTTCCTTTTTCTCCCGCTGGCCCTAATTTGATAAAACGATGAGCCTAGTAGAGCGCCTTTCCAAGTTTGGCTTTTTTATATTAGGGCCTTGGAGAAAAAAAGTCATTCCAGTCGCTATAGGAATGATTGGAGTATTTGCATTACTTCTCTTGGTGCTGTTATCGCTCGCATCATCTAATACCCAATTTTTTGAAAACTACTTTATTTGGCTATATGCAGCTAATGTGGCAATTGGTATTTGCCTTACGCTGGTTATCTTCGCATTGGTGTCAGTCATTGCAGTACGTTGGTATCGTGGGCATTTCGGTACGCGTCTCGTGGCAAAGTTGGCCATGATTTTTGCTTTAGTAGGCGTGGTTCCTGGTTTAATTTTGTATGGGGTTTCTTTGCAGTTCGTATCGCGCAGTATTGAAACCTGGTTTGATGTGAAGGTCGAATCCGCCCTAGAGGCTGGACTTGAACTAGGTCGTGCCACTTTAAGCAGCTCTTTGCAAGAACTGCAAGATGAGGGCCGGATTGTGACCGATCAAATTCGTAGTATTCCCAATATTGCTAGCCCCGCAGAACTCACTTTATTGATTTCAAGAATGCGAGACCAATTTGGCATTCAAGAAATCACCATCTTTGATAGCCATCAGGTGCTGATCGCAACTGCTGCTTCAGGCGCGCTTATTAAACAGTCCCCCTCCCCGAGTCAAGAGCTGATGGTTCAGGCTTCTAAAGTCGGCCATGTCAGCATCATTGATGAGCCAAGCTCTGCCAGCGGCTCCCAAGAATATTTATTGCGAGTAGTGCTCCCGATGGTTAAAGAGGCCTCTATCAGCACGCGTGGATTCGGTCTTAATACACAGTATCAAAAAGAGCTTTGGTATCTTCAGCTAGTAAAGACTCTTCCTGAGGGAATTTCCAAAAATTCTCTTGCTGTACAGGCTGCCTATAGTGACTATCAAGAAAAGTCCTTGGGTCGATCGGGCTTGCGAAAAATGTTTGTGGGCACCCTTACCCTGACTCTTTTCTTTGCGGTGTTTGTGGCGATCACGCTGGCATTAATATTAGGCCGCCAACTAGCTCGCCCTCTCCTGATGTTGTTAAGAGGAACTCAAGCCGTAGCGCAGGGTGATTTATCACCTAAGCCAGAATTGGATACTGGCGATGAATTGGGCATGCTGACTCGCCAATTTAATGTCATGACCAAGCAACTATCAGATACTCGCACTTCTTTGCAGGAGTCAAAGGCCTTTTTGGAAACCGTATTAGGAAACCTAACAGCCGGCGTTTGCATTTTTGATAAAGAATACAAAGTAGTATCAAGCAATGCTGGTGCCGATAGAATTTTTGGCCAAGATCTCGCCCATTTAGCGGGCGGTCCATTAAGTCATAGCCCCACTTTATTGGAGTTTGAAGACGCCATTAAAGAGGGTTTTGCTACCATGAGGCTAGCAGTTGGCAGTGATGCCACTGAAAAGAATGGATTAAATGGAGGACAAAACAGGGCGCCTGTTTGGCAAAAACAAATTCAATTACACGCCACTAATGAATATGAAAACGAACTCGGTGTTACTTTATTTGTCCGGGGCACAGAATTAACGGCTGATTTACGAATGGTCGTATTTGATGACATTACAGACGTAGTCACGGCCCAAAGATCGATTGCATGGAGTGAGGTGGCCAGAAGACTGGCCCACGAGATCAAAAATCCATTAACGCCCATTCAACTATCTGCTGAAAGATTGCAGCACAAGCTTGCTGGAAAGCTGAGCCTCGAGCAAGAAGAGATGATGAATCGCAGTACGGAAACCATCATTGGCCAAGTAAAGGCTATGAAAGAAATGGTGAATGACTTTAGGGATTTTGCAAAGACGCCAACTCCGCAACTTAAGCCAATCTCTATTAATACTTTAACCACGGAAATCTTAGGTTTGTATGAGGGCAGCTCGATTCGTACGCAATTGGACCCAGGGTGCCCAGACATCATGGGAGACCCTACTCAGTTGAGGCAAGTGATCCACAATCTTCTTCAAAACGCACAAGATGCTACCTTGGAGGGTAAGAATCAAAACGAGCCTGTTGAAGTTAAAACGGAGCTAGCTCCCTATGGAGAGCAAAATGGAGTGGTGCAAAATGCAGTACGACTAACAATAAGTGATGGCGGAACTGGTTTTCCAGCTAAGATATTGGCAAGAGCGTTTGAGCCGTATGTAACTACAAAGAGTAAAGGCACGGGATTGGGTTTGGCGGTTGTTAAGAAAATCATTGAAGATCATGCTGCCAAAATAGAAATCCGCAATCGTATGCGGGGAGATGAAGTGATTGGTGCGCAAGTTTCAGTTTTGTTTATGAATTTAGCAAAAGAGGCAGCCTAAGCATGGCTAGTATTTTGGTTGTTGATGACGAGATGGGAATTCGTGAGCTTCTCAATGAGATTCTGACGGATGAAGGCCATACTGTGTACGCAGCAGAGAGCGCTGTACAAGCTCGAACTATTCGCGAACAAATGCGACCCGATCTTGTTTTGCTTGATATTTGGATGCCCGATACCGATGGCATTACTTTATTAAAGGAGTGGTCTAAGACTGGCCAACTAACCATGCCAGTAGTCATGATGTCTGGACATGCCACGATAGACACGGCGGTTGAAGCTACGCGCATTGGCGCATTAAATTTTTTAGAAAAACCCATTGCACTACAAAAGCTTCTGAAAACAGTAAACAAGGCCTTAGAGCTTTCTCCTAAATATATTGAGCCGGAAGAAGAAAGAACGGCACAAACAAGCGCGCCCTCAAATACAACCCTAAAATCGGCTACTACAGAGGCTTCAAGTCAAGCGCCCGTAGAGGGAGAGTACATTAGTGGAATTGCAAAAAACTATTTTGATCTTCCCTTGAGAGAGGCGCGTGATTTGTTTGAGAAGGCTTATTTTGAGCATCAAATGCAAATCATGGGCGGAAGTATGACTAAGATTTCGGACTACACCGGTCTTGAGCGCACGCATCTATATCGCAAACTCAAAGCGCTAGGAATTGATACCTCTCGCAACAAAGGCGAGCAATAGAGTCTTGGACAACTATTCTTGGTGCTAGTGTTTGTCACAGGCATTGACATATTGAAAGTATCAGCATTGCGAAGAACGGCGCCCGCTCAAGCGATACAATTTTTTCGGAATGATTCCCATGGAAATTAAGGTTAACTTTCTTGATAAGCTTCGCCTTGAAGCTAAGTTCGATGACTTCACGGTAATTTCTGATCAACCTATCCGGTATAAGGGCGACGGTTCGGCCCCTGGCCCATTTGATTATTTTTTAGCCTCATCTGCCCTGTGTGCGGCTTATTTTGTAAAGCTGTACTGTGA
>CAJARE010000097.1 GCA_903944255.1 uncultured beta proteobacterium | reverse complement strand
ATAGGTCATGGCTACTTTGACTTGCAGGTCTAGAAGCTTTGGATACTAAAACATCCTTAGCCACTAGGCATTTATCAAAGTTGCACTTCGTAGTTGAATCCACCAAATATTAAAGAGTAGAGAAAAGAAGATATGACAAGCAAACAAAAAGTAGCCTTAATTACTGGGATTACTGGGCAAGATGGCTCTTATCTTGCTGAGTTCTTATTGGAAAAAGGCTACATTGTTCATGGCATTAAGCGTCGCGCCTCATCTTTTAATACTGAGCGTATTGACCACCTGTATCAAGATCCACACGTCAATCACCCTGATTTAATTTTGCACTACGGCGATTTAACGGACACCAGTAATTTGGTGCGCATTATTCAAGAATGCCAGCCTGATGAGATTTATAACTTGGGCGCGCAAAGCCACGTTGCTGTTTCTTTTGAATCTCCTGAATACACAGCCGATGTGGATGCTATCGGTCCATTACGTATGCTGGAAGCCATTCGTATCTTAGGTCTTGAGAAAAAAACCCGTTTTTACCAGGCATCTACTTCTGAATTGTATGGTTTGGTGCAAGAGATCCCTCAAAAAGAGACCACTCCGTTTTACCCAAGAAGTCCCTATGCTGTAGCCAAGATGTACGCATACTGGATTACTGTAAATTATCGTGAAGCCTACGGCATGTATGCCTGTAATGGCATTCTCTTTAACCATGAATCAAAACGTCGTGGTGAGACTTTCGTGACACGTAAAGTCACTCGTGGTTTGGCGAATATTTCTCAAGGTCTTGAGAAATGCCTCTTTATGGGTAATATTGATGCCCTGCGTGATTGGGGTCATGCCAAAGACTATGTGCGTATGCAATGGCTCATGCTCCAGCAAGACAAGCCCGACGACTTTGTGATTGCTACTGGTGTGCAGTTCACGGTCAGAGAATTTATTATTCGTAGCGCTAAACAGTTGGGTATCAATTTGAGGTTTGAAGGTGCTGCTGAAAATGAAAAAGCGATTGTTGCGTCCATCGAAGGCGATAGAGCCCCCGCATTAAAGGTGGGCGATGTGATTGTGCAAATTGATCCTCGCTACTATCGTCCTACCGAAGTCGAAACTCTCTTGGGGGATCCCACAAAGGCCAAAGTGACGCTCGGTTGGGTTCCAGAAATCACGCTCGATCAAATGATCGTCGAAATGGTGGCTAATGATCTCGAGAAGGCTCAGCAACACGCTTTATTAAGTAAGCATGGTTACTCAGTGGCCGTTGGTAAAGAGAATTGATCTCAAAAATAAATAATGTATAGATAACGTTGGAATGTCTGATAACTTAAACCAAAAAATTTATGTAGCCGGTCATCGTGGCATGGTGGGTTCTGCGATTGTTAGAAATCTAGCCGATAAGGGTTACAAAAATATTGTCACCAGAACTCATGTTGAATTAGATTTGACCGATCAGAAATCAGTCAAATTTTTTTTTGAACAAGAAAAACCAGATCAAGTTTATTTAGCGGCTGCTAAAGTGGGCGGTATTCATGCGAATAATACTTTTCCTGCAGAGTTTATTTATCAAAACTTGATGGTCCAAAACAATGTGATACATCAAGCTTTTCTTGCTGGCGTTAAGAGGCTATTATTTCTTGGGTCTAGTTGCATTTATCCGAAACTGGCTCCACAGCCGATGTCTGAAGATGCCTTATTGACTGGGAAGCTCGAGCCTACGAATGAGCCTTATGCGATTGCCAAAATTGCGGGTATTAAGATGTGCGAGAGCTATAACCGTCAGTATGGTCAAAGTCATGGAGTAGATTACCGATCGGTCATGCCAACCAACCTATATGGTCCTGGCGATAACTATCACCCTGAAAATAGCCATGTGATCCCGGCGCTCATTAGAAGATTTCATGAGGCGAAGATCAGTAATGCTCCTGAGGTAGTCATTTGGGGAACTGGAACACCACGGCGCGAGTTTTTGTACGTTGATGATATGGCTGCTGCATCTGTCTTTGTGATGGATCTGAGTAAAGTTATATATGACCAACACACTAGCCCAATGGAGAGTCATATCAATGTAGGTTATGGCAGTGATGTCACGATTGCTGAGTTAGCAAAAGCGGTTGGCGCAGCTGTTGGTTATAAAGGAAAGATTAGCTTTGATCCCACTAAGCCTGATGGTGCTCCGCGTAAGTGGATGGATTCAAGTCGATTGAATCAATTGGGCTGGATCGCTAAGATGCCCTTGGATCTAGGTTTGACTAAGGCTTATCAATCCTTTATTTCAGAGTAGCT
>CAJARE010000096.1 GCA_903944255.1 uncultured beta proteobacterium | reverse complement strand
TGCCTAGGTCTTGGAATCAATGTGCAAGATTTAATTAATACATATTTTGAAAAAGTACACCAACAGCCTTTTTATCCTGTATACGATGAAATTTTTAAGAGAGATATTCTTGATTCACAAGATGTAAGCCCTCTTGAAGAGCTGCGAAACAATGCACCGATGCCAAAAGACTTAAGTGGATTTCCAAAGATGTGGTTTCACCTTGGCTCACTAGGTAAAACATTGCTTGGCGGAATCCTGCTGCTTATTTTGTTTGGGGTATTTACTTCCCTATCCAAAATCGCTGGCTATTTAGCAAGATGAGTTTCATCACAAATCAAAGACGCATTTATGTTTGATGGAGTCAAGTGTGTATATTTTTAGCTAAGCGCCCTCCCCAAATATGAAAATCATCTTCAGACCAATTCCGCATAACCCAATGGAAATAATCATGGGGCAATTTATCTGGTTCCATCCCTGTGAAGATGTGGATGCAATATCAGTGACCGCCAATCCCGAGGGGTTTACTACTCAGAATAGTGTGAGGCATTTACTTGGGTATGACCAAGAGGTAATGGTTGATGCTGCCAAAGCATCTAATGACAAATATGAAATTGCCATTCTAAATAAAAGTACACCACCGTTGTTGCTCGTTCCTCAAACCTATGGCAAAAAAGATAGCCTCTTTTTGATTAATGACCTAATAGCTGCCTGCAATCATCTAAAGGTGAAGAAGTTGCATTTCACTCATTTTGGATTTATTCAAAAGAAATTACCCAAGAATGAGGTTAAGGAGATTCTGCGGGTAATGCTTGACCCACATATTCAGTCAACCATTGAAATAGTAATCTGGGATGTAGATAGTCGTGTTGAAGGTGAATTTAAAAAATATAAGTTGTCTGCATAAATGTTCTTAAACGTTAGAATGGAAAAATTAAGGTCAGTTGAATAATTATGGCAAAGAAATTAATTTTAATTTTCGCAGTAGCAATGGCAATGTTCTGGGGGAGCTATTACCTGCATTATTTGCAGGTAAATAAATTAGAATCATCTTATAAAAAAAGCGTAGAAATTTGTGAGTCAATACCTACAAATAACTACTTAAGATATGAATGTGAATATGATGGAATCTTGAAAATTTTACGAGAGTCTAATAAAAATAATATTTTGGGTTCTACTATTTTTAATACAACAGGTGAATTGATTGATTTGAGTTCGGGAAAATCTATTAATTTGAGCTTTTCAGGTTTAAACAACTATCAACTAGATGTCTTTAACGCCCACAACTTATATGAGGCATCCAAGGAAAATCTTGAGAACGATAGCTATAGGTGGCTAGGACTTTATTCATTTGTTTTATTAATGGGGCTTCTTTTCTTCAACTACGTCATTCCCTCGGCTTGGTATTTTATTTTAGATAGGATAAAAGAGCTAATGGCTGTAATTAGGAAATAAATTTATTAATGAGAAATTCATGAGCTACCACCGCAACTTAACTATTTTGTTCGGTATTTGTACTATAGGTGCTGTAGTGCTGGCATTTGAAAAATACGTTCAATATGGACTTTCCAGATTCACTGGAAGCGTGTTGGTAGTGGTTGTTTTCTTGTGGCTAACTCTTCATTTCCATAAAAAATGGAAGAACTACTAAAGTAGTTTGTATAAAAATGATTCAATTGAGGGTAGACCACCCCTTATTGGTTTTAGGATTCCCAAACCCCACCTCATTAGTACCCTCTAAATAGCCCCCATAGCCTTTGGTAGTCCTATACATAGTGTTTTGCTCAAAGGGGGTCTATTTTTAAACTCAGCTAAACACATTACTCCCAACTGCCCCTTTTTACAGCTTGGTTCTTTATGCCTTATGCACTTGATGCAGCGCAAATTATTATCAAATTTATGGGCGTATAGTGAAAGTCTATACAAAGGAATTCACTATGAAGTCTTTAAAAAGCGCATTACTTATACTTTTAGCTACTACATCATTAGTTGCGTTTGCTCAATCTGGTTATACGCAGTATGGAAACCAAAGACAGTACAACAATGGGGTAACCGCAACACAATACGGAAATCAGACCCAATACTCAAATGGAGTAACTGCAACTCAATATGGCAATCAAACGCAGTTCTCTAACGGTACGACTGCAACTCAGTATGGAAATCAAACTCAGTATTCAAATGGAGTAACTGCAACTCAATATGGGAATACGACACAGTATTCAAATGGCAGAAACTGCACCCAATACGGAAATCAGGTCACTTGCAATTAAAAATTTAATCTGAGGTCAAGTTGTCAAGAGAAGGCTGTATATATCCCAAATTAGGATATTAGATAGTAGGCAAGGGAATCTTATGAATAGATGTAATCGTCTAAGGCTTAGGGCTTTAGTGGGAGTGTGGTTATTCCTATCATTTGCAATGTTGGCTCATGCGGCTCTAATTTGTACTCAAGATGGAACTCTCCTAACTTGGACAGGTAATACCAATACATTTAATGGAAAGCTTCTTTATGAGCATGAGTGCATGAGTGGGCATAAATTTTGGCTTGAAAGTGCCAACTGAGTTACTCACATGGAGAGAGTTGATGACCAAGTACCTACTTTTTGGAATTCTTATTGGCAGTCTGTTGGGCTGCTTGAGTCCTCAACAGATACGTCAGCAACAGGCTGAGACTTGCGCTGGATACGGATTTAAGGTTGGCACTAGCCAGTTTGCACAGTGCATGATGATGCAAGCACAACGAGCCGATAGAGAAGATATGTGTAGTGGGGCGGCTCTAAGGGGATACGCTCGTGCAAATCCTACCGATACCGCTGGGGTTCAGATGGCTGCTGGCGGTGATGCCTATGAGGCTTGCATGGCTGGACGTCCTGCTAGAGCACCAACACAGGTTGCCCCAACTCCAAATATGATGCCTAAAAATACAAACTGCACTTCATCTGGAAACGCAATTAACTGTATTACTTACTAACCATGAATAACTTATTTAAATCTCTTGCCTTATTTCTAGCCTTATTTTCACTTAATGCCTCTGGTCAAAACTATAAGGCTGACATTGATTCACTCCGCCAGCAACAAAGGAGCATTTATGAGTCCTCGGATTTCAAGCTAATAAGTAAGAAAATTCCATTGATTCCAAAAGATGCGACCCTTGAGCAATTGGCTGACACTAGTAAGCCAACCAAGGAAGAAAAAATCGAATTAGCAAAATTTCAGCAGTTTCGGTCCCGAATTGATGAGAGAGGAAATCAAATTTCCATGATTTATATGAAACCTGAGACTTACGCAACTGCGCTTGTAGCGATAAGAAGGGATTCCCAAGATAAAACAGAGGCTGCCCTTATGGAGTTGAATGCGGGGAAGATAACCTTTGGTCAATTCAATAAAAAGCGCAGAGATATTAGCGAAGATATGGCGGCTAAACAGGTGCAATTAGGTGCTGAAGCTAAGGCTGCTGCCGCTGCGGGAAGATAGCCTCAGAATGAAGAGGCAGTAGGGTGGATTTTCCAAATTGCCAGACCCTGACACTTGTCTAATTGGCTAAAGAGGGCATGTAATCATGGGTAAAGTAACTCTAAATCCGCAGGTAGCACCAGATTCACCAATCTATGACCAGCCAATATCAATCGGTGCACGGTTCACAAAGCTACCTCCAAAGCACCCGTTAGAGGGTATTGACCTTCAGAATCTACCCTTTGACCCAGCAGCAGAGGCAATGAAGGCATCGCAAACAATGACAAGGTCGAAAAAAAAAGAAGTAGTCGCATTAATTGAGAATTTGAAATAATGTTTACTAATAAGAACTTGTATATGAAATACATATAATGATTTGAAAACATACCCCAAGGTTAAACATGGCGCTACTAGACGAACAAATTGTTGAAGAATGGTTGAATAGTCAGAATTTTTTTACAGTAAGAGGAATTAAATACGGCAATAATGAGATTGATTTATTAGCATGTAGATTCAAAAATAAAAAAGTAGAGTGTTGGCATGTTGAAGTACAAGTGAGTTACTCACCAGTATCTTATATAACTAAGTCCGTACGGACTAAAGATAAAACTGCTGGCACTAGAACGCTAGGTGAGTTAAAGGCAGATGTAAGAGCTTGGATTCAAACAAAGTTTAAAAATAAAAAAGTACAAGATATAAGATTTTTACTGGCTCCCAAGGTTGACTGGACGTACAAACTGGTTCACGCAAAAGTAAAGCATCCAAAAGAACTTAAATTAATTGAGTCAAGTGGAATTGAGCTAATTCCCTATGAACATGTAGTTAGTGAATTAATTAAAAATACAGACCATAAAAGCTCATCCTCTGCTTTAGACATGATTTCATTGCTTAGGTATATGAAAGATAAAGACTAATATGCCACTTGCATTTTCATTTCCAGCTATTGTTATAAAAAAGGAAAGACTGATAAAACAGCTCGAATCGTATGAACAACAAAAGCATATTGTAGATTTCGCTAAACATCTTTTGACAAGCAATTTAAAAGATGACCGCCTTTTGGGTATTGAGTCAATGTCAAACTCCTTTGATATTGAGCTTAATTTACTTTCAGAAATGGGCATGCGCTGGAATGACGGTACAAATGCAATTGATTTTTACATTACCAATCAAGGCAATTACATAGCTAACTGGTTAAGCTACGCAAGAATCGCAGAATCTGGCGGAAACTCAAAGATACACTATGCAGCATATAAGAATGCTTTAGATTCTGACGACACAATCTACTCATTTGATGGATGTCTTGTATCTAAGTTTCCAAAAAATGGTATTGAATTAAGTAGGATGAATTGGGGAAGGATTGCAAGAGAAGAGGGCAATAAATTACATCAACCAACTAAAGATGATTTTGTAAAGGAAGTTACTAAGAATAATCGTGTATGTCCCAATCCAAATTTATGGAATGATTTACATACACTGGTAATAGAAACTGACTTCAATAGCCACATACCGCCAAGTCTTCCTTTGATACTTGGGGCTTGGTGGGATACAACTGATTTAGATAAAGCAGAAAGACTTAAGGAGTTGATAGATTGGTGTTACGCCACTAGCGTGACAGATGTTGCTTGGACTTTTATCAAATCGTTAGATGAAAGTGAATGGCACCATAAATCGTAAGCTAATTGCTTACATGAGACGCTACAGCCATTGAAAAATTCGCTGAAGTTATGTAAATGGTTATGAGAGCTTTTCTAGGATTGATAGCCAGATGCTAGTAAAGCTCTTTTGAGCTGGTCTTTATCATTCAGATTAAGTCGTACATACCCTTTGGGCTTCCTTCCCCGTGTTCTGACTGGAATCATTCCTAAGTGATAACCAATGTCTTCCAAGTAGCGCAGCATTATTGAATCTCTTCTCGCACTCTCTCTTGCCTCCGCAGTAAAGAATCCATCTTTGAGATTAAGTGTTCGCAATCTATTCTTATTCTCTTCACTCTTTGGTCCTGTACTGCGACCACCGTGGAATTGGCAGACACTCTTCTCCTTTATTGCTGGTCTGCCACATTGTTGTTTGGTGCGAACGGATGTCGCTTTGCAGCGCCTACAAACGATTTTTCCACCACAGGTGACCAGCTCTATGTCTGGGTACTTAATCATCGCTACAGTGACCGTTTATGGGCTTTAGAGACGACATCCAGATAAAAGAACTCATAGTCATATCCGTGTAAAAAAGTGTTCGTATTCCGTTCGCATTCAAGACAAGATACAAGTCATAAAACATAACAAGTAATCAGTACAAATAGACAATTCAAAAAAATCAATTCAAGCTTCTAGTCAAGTATCCATTCATACCATCATCAAGGTCATAGTCAGCTCTGTTCATATCAGAACCCATTTCACGTGTTTGGGCATTGCCATTACTCCTGTCCCGCATTTGTTTTTCCGCAGCCCTTTTTCCATGCTCTGAACGCCTTCTCTGTTTTTCTAGGAGTTCTTGGCGATAGGCTTCTAAGTCTGGACAGTAGAGCCTATCCACATCATTGTCAGATGAGAAAAAGCTTAATACATCGGAGCTTAAAGTTTTGTATATCAGGTTATCGCTTTGGTTAAGAAGTTGAGCAATTCCTCTGGCGGATGCGGGAACAGTTCCATTTCTCCAGCAAAACAATCTTAAATTCCAAAACAAACCTTTTTCTGACAAGCTCATTCTCATAAAAATTTCATTGTTCAAAATATCTGCGGGATATTCTAAGTAGGCAGGATTCTTAGCCAAAGTACTTCTGTCGTTTGTGATTTTCATAATTCCATTCCTTTCGTTTGTTGTGATGGAAAACAAATTCTAGGAACAAAAAATTGAAAATGAAATAGCAAAACAATATTTATTTTTCACCTCGATGTTTAAACATTTTAAGAGAGCAAAAAGTAGGTCATTTTCCATATGCTAGAACGTTTAAACGTTCTAATTTTGTAGTATTTATCCCACGAACGTTCTCACCTTATTTGCTTCATTGCTCTGGTCTGGACTATCAAGTTTTGCAAAAATAGCTTGATGCGAACAGTGCACATATCTTTTAAGCATTCCTAATGTTTTGTGCCCACTAATATGCGATAACTCAATTACATTTAAGCCCGCATCGGACAATCGACTTAATGCTTCATGGCGTAAATCATGGAATCGCAATCCATCAAAGGGATTAACTCCAACAGCACTCCAATTACTTTTGCAATACGTTCTAATACGCTCAAAATGGTTTCGTAAGACACTCATACTCATTGGAAATACCGTGCCTTCATCTTTCTTCCCAAGGCTCTGCAGGACAGCAACAGCACGTTGTGTAAGCGGTACTTGTCTTGGCTCTCCATTTTTAGAAGTATGTAAATAGGCTTTTCTGTTGGGAAGGTCTACATCAACCCAATTAAGACCCATCAATTCCCCGCGTCTCATCCCAGTTTGAATTGCAAACTCGATAATTGAAGAGAGTAGGGGCATGGAGAGTTTTCCACAAGAAAGCAATAACTGCTCTTCTACACTTGCATTAACCCTCTTAGTTCTTCCCTGAGGGCAGGGCATTCTTCTAATCCCCCTGATAGGATTGGGCATCGGTAAATCCCAATCACCCTCTAGCATTTGGAAAAGTTTAGAGATGGTATTGAAATAGTGGTTAATTGTTTCCCCAGAACGACCTAGTTTGAGTAAGTCGTCTCGTAATGCTAGAACAGCTAGCTTATCTACCTGCTTAACTGGTATATCCCCCCAACGTTTGATGAGGATTCGCAGGCGGGATGATTCACAGCGAACTATCTTCTTATGAATAGAATGGGTCTTCATATAGTGTGTTGCTGCCTCCGCAAAGCTAATACCTTCTGTTCTTTGTGGGGTATCTGCAGTTACTGGTGCTTCTTGATAAAGCCCCAGCCTTATCTGAGCTTCAGTATCTTTTGCCCATTGCAAGG
Organism: uncultured beta proteobacterium; assembly: GCA_903944255.1. Lineage (GTDB taxonomy): Bacteria > Pseudomonadota > Gammaproteobacteria > Burkholderiales > Burkholderiaceae > Polynucleobacter. The sequence continues at coordinate 2,254 of CAJARE010000096.1, read as the reverse complement.
CTTCTGGACGGGTAATGAAGGTTGCTGAAAGGGTACTTTTACCTACCCGTTTAATCCTGACGCGATACGTGTCTTTCCTTCTCTGAATAGATGCCATTTTGAGCCTCGGTGACCAAATGTTGACCAAATCGAGTAGCGCTCACTTATAAAATGCTCTAAGTACTTGTATTTATTGCATCTGCCCATAGCTCAGCTGGATAGAGCAACGCCCTTCTAAGGCGTAGGTCGCACGTTCGAATCGTGCTGGGCAGGCCAGAAATCTCACTATTTAATATTGTTTTAGCTTGGTCAATTGTGGCTTATTGATCTGATCATGATCAAGCTTGGCTAACGTATGGTTCAGCCTGGTCTAGCGTGAGGGATCCAGTTGACTATCGGCAACTCAGACGAAATTTTGACCCTGGAGATCGGGTGTCGGTTTGACCCGACTGTGGAGCGTCACTCGATGCGACGGTTAGGCGACTCTTGTAGGGCGACTAGCGGACTCTCAAAACTGGGTAATTTCTGCTGGCTGGGTGGCAGAGAACAGCCAATAGCGGTCTATCCTCATGATCCTCAAAAATTACGCTACATTACTGATTTAATGTCAAATCATCTCAATCCCTCAATCTCTAAAACCATATTCATCGTGCCTGCTATGGATTGTCCATCGGAAGAGCAGATGATCCGCATGGCATTGGGCTCATTATCAATACACACGATGGATTTTGATATTCCCAATCGAAAATTAATCATTTGTCATAGCGAAGAGCCTAATGTGGTTCTCGATAAATTAGTTCCCTTAGGTTTTGGGGCAAAGATTGAAAGCAGCCAAGTATTAGAAGACTTTGAAATTAAGCCAATTCAATTGGATGCCGCCAAAGATGCTCAAGAGCGAAAAGTCTTAATTTGGCTCTTGGCATTAAACGGATTGATGTTCTTTGTTGAGATTATTGCGGGCTGGATTGCCCAATCGGCAGGGCTTATTGCTGATGCTTTGGATATGTTTGCCGATGCCGCAGTCTATGTGGTGGCTTTATATGCCGTTGGTAAAGCCGCACAGCACAAGCTCAAAGCCGCTAAATTAGCTGGTGTGGTTGAATTACTTTTAACTGCTCTTGCTTTTTGGCGTACGGGTTATCAAATTTACATTGGGACAATGCCTGAACCCAATGCCATGATTTGGATTTCGCTACTTGCTTTGACGGTTAATGTCACCTGCCTATATCTAATATCTAAACGCAAGAATGATGGCGTTCATATGCGAGCCAGTTATATCTTCTCCGCCAATGATGTTTTGGCAAATCTAGGAGTTATTGTTGCTGGTGTATTGGTGGTTTGGCTCAATAGCCCCTATCCAGATTGGGTCATTGGACTAGTTATCGGATTCTTAGTATTAAGCGGTGCTATTCGTATACTGCGTTTGAAGTAAAGCTAAAAGAGGGTAATTTGGAATTTATAAAACTCACAGGACTATTTGCTATTACGGCTGTAGCCGAGATTATTGGTTGTTATCTTCCATGGCTTGTATTGAGACAAGATAAGCCTGCTTGGTTGTTTTTGCCAGCGATAGTATCTCTACTATTATTTGCGTGGTTGCTAACCCTTCACCCTACCGCCGCAGGTAGAACTTATGCGGCGTATGGCGGTATGTATATTGTCGTTGCTCTGATATGGCTCAGACTAGTTGAAGGAATTGAACTGACAAGGTGGGATGTAGTTGGGGCAATAGTCGCCTTAATTGGTATGGCAATTATCGCTTTTCAACCATTTAGTAGGAGCTAGCGGCATGTTGTTTAAAACCACAGTCTAGTTACAGAGTCGGGCATCCTAAGCTTTGGTCGATTCTGCCTAGGGACATCAAGAAACACTAAAATCGTCCTGCGTAGGTGTTTTAATGGTATGAGCTGTCGGTAACATCTTTATACAAAGCTAATCCATTAAGCGTTTGTGAGAAAGCTCGTAATGCAAAATACTAAGAAATATGCTGTAATAGAAACATGAGAAAAATCCTGATAATTCTGGCCCTGCTAGCTTTATCGATACAAACATCCTATGCTACGGTTTCTGCTTACTGCCAAGAAGAGCAGGCAGCAGCTTCTCATGTTTCACATCACGAGCATGAGAAGCCAGCCAGTATTGCCTCAGCTAGCGATTCTGCAAGCTACGATTCTGATTGTGGAGTCTGTCATTTGGCGCATTCTCCAGCATTGCACTCCACTTTTACCATTTCAATTGCCACTACCATCTTTCATTATGAAGATGCTCGAGTGGA
>CAJARE010000095.1 GCA_903944255.1 uncultured beta proteobacterium | reverse complement strand
ATCACCACTTGTTCATTATGGACAAATTTACCCACTTGAATAATCGTATTTTTGTATTAGCTTGATAGCTAAAAACAACTAATATCACTATTTCGATTAAATAAAGCGATTGATAAAAAAGGGCAGACAAAACCCGCTCCTGTGGGATTACGCATAACTTGCAATTTTGACCCCATAACCTTCAAGTTGACGAATTGCCCACCAAGAGGAATTTACGGCCCGCCCTCTTAAAAGTGTGCCAGCGAACCTAGGAATTACTCTTTTCCCAGGTGTTGAATTTTTAAAAGAAGAGATTTTCCATCTAACTTGACCACAATCGACTCCTCGGTTACTTCATAAGAGTAATGCGCTGCATGTCTTGGGGTCGTAAGTACCTGCGCTTTTAAGATTGCAAAAGTATCTCCACTGAGGTTTCTGGAGGATCTGGTCATCAAGCCAGGATGACCCTCATGATGCAATCTGGCTCCAACACTTTGTGTATAGCTATAGTCATTTAGATCCATTAATTGGGGGTGGGATAAAACCTTTTGCTTCAGATTAATAAGGGCTGCATCGCACCTAACCCAGTAGGCCCTTCTTTCAACATACGCTCCAGGTTGATTAAAGCCAGCATCGCTTAGAATGCCGGCGTACCAATGGTGGGCTGATTCATAAATACTGGTTTCTAGCGAGTCTGCGCCATACCAAACGCCAAAAGAGCCATCAGAATAACGACTTCGCATCCAATGCTTAAATGGATATTCAATGACGTTGTCCCATACGGCATCCTCAAATGGACGATGTATTACGGGGACGGAGGATTCAAAAGGCGATGGTTTGTGGTCAAGCTCAACCATTTGCGCCGTTTCCCAATCTTTTGGAGAATTGCTCAAATCATCGAATAGATTTTCACTATTGATGAGAGAAATGATGTTTCGAGCTAAGTCTTGATGGGTATCAACCAGGGTTAAGTTTTCAAATAAGCCATTAAATAGACTGCCCATCAGACGCCTCTAGCCCTATCTAAATAAGACCGCACCATGAGCAAGCCCATAAAACCGAGTTCTTTAACAACTTCTACTGGGGTTCGATTTTCAAACGCCTTGTTCTTGGTCTTCATCCATCTATATAGATAGTCTTTATTGCGCGGAAATAAAAGTCGAAGGTTTTTATGAATCCCTAACAAATGACCCACCCTTGCGTACTGGTCTACGTTTTGGCTAATGGGTTCACCCTGACGATAGCGACCCAAGGCAGCTCGGTTACTAGATGCCAAGCCCAGCAAGGCAAGCTGATCTTCAGTAGGCAAATCCCAATGATCCATCAATTGCATGGTCATTTTGGCTAATGCCCCACGATCAATCGTTTGGGGTATTTCAGCATGTGCGCGCATATGAGTCCAAATATGTTTTATATAAAACTTATATTGTTTCAATTGTAACATAAACTTTAATATAAGAACAGCTCAACGCATAGCAATTTGGCAGATTTCCTGACTTTTAGATGCTTAATTAGATCAAATTCATAGAAATTAGGATCTTTCAATGCATTGATGGTAGCGCGCAGAGCCCGATAATGGTGTTTGGGCTGCCTTGTTTTTTTGAGGATTCGAGGGAATTACGCACCCAAATTAGAATCGCTTATTTTTTTGGGTGCATTTGTTTTCGATTTCAAAATTTCCTTCTATTCTTTATAAATAGTATGGGCTAGCTGGGGATATTCTAAATAATTTAGAGAAATTCAATAACCCTATAAAATTAAAAGTTGATTTCATCAGAGCGAGCAATTCCATCATATGACCCAAGTCACTCCAGTCATCCTTTGCGGCGGTTCTGGCACGCGTCTTTGGCCCCTATCCCGTTCCGGTTTTCCTAAGCAGTTTTTAGTACTTTCCGGTGATGACTCTAGTCAAAGTTTGTTTCAGCAGGCTATCACACGGATTGTCTCGATCGCAGGCCCACAAATACAGGTGGGCTCTACGCTGATCGTTACCAATGAAGAGCACCGTTTTTTGGCTTTAGATCAATTACGTGAGCTCCATGGTGTTGTTGCCACCCTGTTGCTTGAACCTTTGGGCCGCAATACCGCTCCGGCACTGACCTTAGCTGCTTTTCAGGCCAAAGATGGCCAAGATACCAAGGCTAACGAACCAAGTGATCCGATCTTGGTGATTACTCCAGCTGATCAGACCGTAAAAAATACCGCAGCCTTTACTAAGGCTCTACAAGATTGTGTGGCTGTAGTGGACGCTGATCACAGTAAGCAAACTATTGTGATTTTAGGTATTACGCCAACTGCCCCAGAAACGGGCTATGGCTATATCAAACGCACTGCTGGTGCGGGGGCTCATGGTGAATACGCTGTTGAAAAATTTGTTGAAAAGCCCGATGCAAACACAGCCAAAGCCTATTTAGCTGATGGGGACTATCTGTGGAACAGCGGAATGTTTGTACTTCGAGCGAGCACTTGGTTAGCAAGCTTAAAAGAGTTTCGTCCCGATATTTTTGGCGCCACAGAAACGGCTTGGCTTGGTAAGGCGGTAGATGCTTCTGGCGACTCTACTTTTGTCAGGCCCGATAAAGCATTATTTAAAACAATACCCAGTGAATCCATTGACTATGCTGTCATTGAAAAATGTCCAGGAACACAGTTCCAAGTCAAAATGGTTGAACTAGATGCTGGCTGGAATGATCTCGGTGCGTGGGATGCCGTCTGGCAAGTGGGTAATCAAGATGAGCAGGGTAATGTCACGTCTGGCGATACTTTGCTCGCCAATACCAAGAACTCCCTTATTCATGCCAGCACCCGTTTGGTGAGCGCAGTAGGGGTAGAGAACCTCATCATCATTGAGACTGCTGATGCGGTGATGGTTGCGGACAGGGCTAACAGTCAAGATGTCAAACACATCGTCAATCAGTTAGAAGCCCAAAAGCGTGAAGAGAAGAACCTACATCGTAAAGTGGCCCGCCCTTGGGGTTGGTATGACTCTGTCGATGAAGGGGAGCGCTTTAAAGTCAAACGCATTCAAGTAAAGCCTGGAGCAAGCCTCTCATTGCAAATGCATCACCACAGAGCTGAGCATTGGATTGTGGTCAAAGGGGTGGCTGAGATTACCAACGGTGATCAAGTCATTACGCTCACTGAGAACCAAAGTACCTACATCCCACAAGGCCAAACCCATCGCTTGGCCAATCCAGGAAAAGAGCCACTGGAGATTATTGAGGTGCAGTCCGGTAGCTATTTGGGTGAAGATGACATTGTGCGATTTGACGATATTTATGGACGTTAAAAGAATGAAAGAGATTCATTAATGCCTAAAAGGGTTGCGCTTATTTGCGGCATCAGCGGTCAAGATGGCGCTTACTTGGCAGAGCTCCTTTTAAAAAAGGGATATGAGATTTTTGGGACCTCTAGGGACGTGCAAGGATCAGCATTTGGTAATTTGGCAACATTAGCAATAAAAGACCAGATTCATTTTTTATCAATGGTGCCTGAAGATTTTCGCAGCGTGTTGGTGACCTTGCGCACTAGCAATCCCGATGAAATTTATTTCTTGGCTGGACAATCTTCCGTTGGCCTCTCTTTTGAGCAGCCGGCTGAAACCATGCAGAGTATTACCTTGGGAACCTTAAATATATTGGAAGGCTGCCGGATGATGGATAAAAATATCCATCAATATTATGCAGGCTCTGGTGAATGCTTCGGCGGGGCCAATGGTGCTCCAGCTAATGAGAGTACACCTTTTTATCCCGTGAGTCCGTACGCCGTTGCTAAATCATCCGCCTATTGGTTAGTGAACAACTATCGTGAGGCGTACGGTATTTTTGCCTGTACTGGTATTTTATTTAATCATGAGTCTCCATTGCGACCCGAGCGCTTTGTCACGAAAAAAATTGTGCGTGCTGTTAAAAGAATTGCCAATGGCAGCCCGGAAAGATTAAATCTAGGCAGGCTTGATATTTCCAGAGATTGGGGCTGGGCTCCAGAGTATGTGGAGGCGATGTGGCTGATACTCCAACAGGATGTCCCTGAGGACTATGTTATTGCCACAGGTACAACTATCTCCCTAGAGGAGTTTGTGAGTACTGCTTTTGAACAAGCAGATTTAGATTGGAAAGACTATGTCACACAAGATCCTACCTTGTTTCGGCCTACTGATTTATTGGTTGGCCGAGCTGATTCATCCAAGGCTTTAGAGAGAATGGGTTGGAAAGCGACAACCCAGGGAATCGAAGTTGTTAAGAAAATGTATCAATCACTTAAGTAATTACCAATATGATAATTAAATCAAGCAAACAAAAAGTTGCCCTCATCACCGGCATCACCGGCCAAGATGGTTCTTACCTAGCTGAGTTCCTTTTGGAAAAGGGCTATATTGTTCACGGCATTAAACGTCGCGCTTCTTCTTTTAATACTGAGCGCATTGATCATCTCTATCAAGATCCCCACGTCAATCATCCAGACCTCATTCTTCACTATGGTGATTTAACCGATACCAGTAATTTAGTTCGCATCATTCAAGAGTGCCAGCCTGATGAGATTTATAACCTCGGTGCCCAGTCTCATGTGGCGGTCTCGTTTGAATCTCCTGAATACACGGCTGATGTCGATGCCATGGGCCCCTTAAGAATGTTAGAAGCTATTCGCATCTTGGGTTTAGAGAAGAAAACCCGTTTTTATCAAGCCTCGACTTCCGAGCTCTATGGCTTAGTGCAAGAAATCCCCCAGAAAGAAACCACCCCTTTTTATCCACGTAGCCCTTATGCAGTAGCTAAGCTCTACGCGTACTGGATTACCGTGAACTACCGTGAAGCCTATGGCATGTATGCGTGTAACGGCATCCTTTTTAACCATGAATCCAAGCGCCGTGGTGAGACCTTTGTGACTCGTAAGGTGACTCGTGGTTTAGCGAATATTTCCCAGGGCCTGGAGAAATGTTTATTTATGGGCAATATCGATGCCTTACGGGATTGGGGTCATGCTAAGGACTACGTGCGGATGCAGTGGTTGATGCTCCAGCAAGACCAGCCAGAAGACTTTGTGATTGCCACTGGTGTGCAGTTCACGGTCAGAGAGTTTATTACCCGCAGCGCCAAACAGTTGGGCATTACGCTAAAGTTTGAAGGCACTGCCGAAAATGAAAAAGCGATCGTAGCCAGTATTGAAGGCGATAAGGCACCAGCGCTTAAAGTGGGTGATGTGGTTGTGCAAATCGATCCCCGTTACTACCGTCCTACTGAAGTAGAGACCTTGCTGGGAGATCCTACTAAAGCCAAAGAAAAGCTCGGCTGGGTTCCAGAAATTACCCTTGATGAGATGATTGTGGAGATGGTAGCTAACGATCTAGAAAAGGCCAAGCAACATGCGCTTCTAGAGAAGCACGGCTACTCAGTCGCGGTTGGTAAAGAGAATTAATTAATAGTAGATAGATAAGAAAAAGATGAGTCTAGATTTAACTCAAAAGATTTATGTTGCTGGCCACAGAGGTATGGTGGGCTCAGCCATTGTCAGAAATCTACAAGAGCAGGGCTTTAGCAATATGGTGACTAGAACGCATGCGCAGCTAGATTTAACCAATCAAGCGCAAGTTGCCGCCTTCTTTGAGTCTGAAAAGCCAGACCAGGTCTATTTGGCTGCAGCGAGAGTAGGGGGCATTTATGCCAACAATACCTTCCCAGCAGAATTTATCTATGACAACTTGATGGTGCAAAACAATGTCATCCATCAAGCCTTTGTCTATGGAGTCAAAAAACTCTTGTTCTTGGGTTCAAGCTGTATTTATCCTAAGTTAGCTCCCCAGCCCATGAGTGAAGATGCCTTACTCACAGGTAAGTTAGAGCCTACTAATGAGCCCTATGCGGTTGCTAAGATTGCGGGCATCAAGATGTGTGAGAGTTACAACCGTCAGTATGGCGCCTCGCATGGTGTCGATTACCGCTCCGTCATGCCCACAAATCTGTATGGTCCAGGGGATAACTACCACCCAGAAAATAGCCATGTCATTCCCGCACTCATTCGGCGTTTTTATGAGGCGAAGGTCGCTAATACCCCTGAAGTGGTCATTTGGGGAACAGGCACTCCTAAGCGAGAGTTCTTGTATGTCGACGATATGGCTACAGCGTCCGTCTTTGTGATGGAGCTTGATAAAGCAAGCTACGATAGCCAAACACAGCCCATGCAAAGTCACATCAATGTGGGCTTTGGAAGTGATGTGACCATCAATGAATTGGCCCATGCAGTCGCTAAAGCAACCGGTTATCAAGGTGCTATTAGCTTTGACCCTAGCAAACCCGATGGCTCTCCTCGGAAGTGGATGAGTTCAGAGCGCTTAAATAAGCTGGGTTGGAATGCACAAGTGGGGCTAGAGCAGGGTTTGGCGCAGGCTTATACTGATTTTGCTAAAAACAATGCATCGTGAGGCAAATGAAATTGAACAATAAAAGCGAATCCAATTGAGACAGTTGCAAACTTTAGTCATTTCCATGCTGCGATCACCGGATCGACGTCAGCGCGCAAGCGAGGAATTAGCCAAGACGACGATTGACTGGCAGTTTTTAGACGCAGTCGACGGCAAACTTTTAGAGTTCCCTATTCCAGAATACGATGCTAAGAAGGTAGAAAAGCTATTGGGTTTTGGCTTAATGCCAGGCGAGATCGGCGCATTTTTATCGCATAAAAAAGCATGGCAAGCCTGTGTAGATCAAAATAAAACCACCTTGATTTTTGAAGATGATTTTATTTTGTTTCCCCAGTTTGAAAAAACGATTGATTACCTTCTGAATGAATATACCCAATGGAATTTGGTACGTTTGCAGGCCTTAGAAGATTCCCCATTTATCGTGATTAAAGAGGTGGGCGACTGGGTTATTGCTGAAAATCAAATTGATGCATTAGGTTGTACTGCATATTTAGTAAAACCTGCTGCTGCACAAAGGCTGATTGATGGTGCACGCTTTATTTATGAGCCGATTGACCATTACATCGAGCATAAAGGGGTCCATGGCTTAAGCTTTCTTGCTGTTAGGCCGTATCCTTCTGATATCTCTCAAACGCCCACTACGGTGTATCGCCCTGATCGTGCGCCGACTAGGGGATGGAAAAAGATGTGTCGCTCCGTCCATCGTTGGATGGATCGCACCTTTAGTCCCCACCCTTGGTTCCCGCGTTAAGGCAGGAAGAAACTTTATGTGCTCGCTTGCCTTAGGATCTCGGCAATAAATTGCTTTGCAGGATCTAGGCTGGGCTTTTTAAGGAGTAGGGGCTGGTCACAAAATTGACGAAGATCAGGCTCTGAGTTGAGAATCTGGGTAAGTGGTGCATAGTCTAGATGGGCCATCGGCTCTAAATTGATAAAGGCCTTTGGATTAAAGTCGGCGCAGACATTGGTATCGGTCCAGCCCAGAGGGAGCGCTCCAGACTGAAATGATTCCGGAATCTTTTCAGTGTAGTAGCCAGGGTAAAGAGAGTTTTCTGGGCAAAGATTAAAAGCATATTTTTGTAAAACCGCTTTTTTGACAAAATAGCTTTGATGATGGTTTTTAATAGAGGAGTCAAAGTAAGGACCATACCCCTCTACAGGAATTGCTCTTTGGGTGGCCGCTAAAAGAGTCCGACGAGGTTCTAGTAAGTGAGAGGTAATCATGCTGGCCACTTGAGGTCGCTTGAGGAAGTCATCTCCTAGAGCCTGCCCCAAGCGTGTGAGGGATAGTAATTCTCCATAGCGGGGATTGGTATTACCCACAATACCCTCGTGCGACCAGTCGACCAATTCCATCCAGTAAGGCAGTCGCAATTGATTGGGCTTAGCAGGGCCTAAGTCAAAGGTAATGGCAAAGTCAGTAGCCACCATATCTGGTCTTTTATTTTCGCAAGTATGAAATACGCTCACTGGTGCATGACTTCGTGTATTCAGTGAGTCCTTCAGCTTTTGCTCTAGATTGCCAGCTAAGGCGCGCAGCGGTTTTGGAAGCCAAGCATGGGCCTTGCGAGCAGAGTAAAAGGCGCCATAAATTAATAAATCGCATTCATGGACTTGTACCCACCGTATCTGATACCCAAGCTGCGCAATGATGCGCGGCACAATCCCATCTTTATAATCATGTTGCGTACCCAGCAAGGCGATTTTGATTGTTTTCATAAATGGAAGTAGGGTACAGGCAGTATTTGTCGGCGTATGATCAATTGTAGGTGCAAATCTACCACTTTTATCCAACCAATGACTAAATAGGATTCTTGTTTGAATATTGGATTTCATTCTAATTCGCTAACCCTGCGTGGTGCAGAGGTGGCACTCTTTGATTACGCATTTCATAATCAGAACCTATTACACAACCAGTCCTTTATCTTTTACAAGAAGCAACTTACGAGCGATCCGAATGTGATTGCCAAGTTTCAAAAGCATTTCCCAGTTTTTGCTTATGAGAGCATGGAAGAGTT
>CAJARE010000094.1 GCA_903944255.1 uncultured beta proteobacterium | reverse complement strand
TTACACCATATGAATACAGCCTTAATCGACTTGGCTACTCAAAATGCAGCTCATGCATTCATGGAAAAAATTGCACATCAATATGATGTCAGCAAGGCTTTTTTGTTTGGTAGTCGAGCTCGCAATACGCACCAAAGCGAGTAATTCATTTTTCATACAATTTAATTATTTGATAGCTGATATGGGGGGTAGTCTAGGTAGTGCTTTGTCGGATAAATCGAAATAATTGAAGCTTAGCCTAAGGACGTTTCGCCTGTATCAGGTATTAAACCAGCAGCCTTTACTCCAGCTACCGCACAAATTTCATCGTTATCGGACGTATCGCCGCTGATGCCAATTGAGCCAATAATTTCTTTTTTATCATTGCAAATTAAAACACCACCAGCTACTGGAACTATACGTCCATTTGACATTGCCATTAATGCGTTAAAAAAAGCGGGAGCCTGTTCAGCCCTTTTTGCTAGATCGCGACCGCCAAAACCCATCCCTAAAACTCCCCAGGCTTTGCCGAAGGCAATTTCAGGTCTTAGAAGGCTAGCTCCATCGGAACGTTTGATGACTTTAATTTGACCGCCAGCATCAAGAATCGCCACAGTTTGCGGTTGAAAACCTAAGGATTGCGCTTGTTCTATCGCTTTATCTGCTATGAGATTGGCTTGATTTAGGGTAAGAGTTGTCATGGTGGATATTCTTGGCTTGTATAGGTATGTTTTACAATGAAGTTAATTTATCAATAAAATAACACAAAGGAATTAATCAGATGATTCGATGCGTACGGCTTTGGACTGGTAAAGATAATAATTCTTATTTTGAAGAGGGTGTTATTGATCTTAATTTAAAAAACGATCGTGGAGATTCTTTATCGACGAAGTTTTTGGCTCAAACAGCGGCGTTTCAAGAAACTCCATCAGGGGGTCAATATGATTGGCATAACGATCCTGTTAGGCAGCTCGTTATCACATTGACGGGCACACTTGAATTTGTAACTCGTAATAATGAACACTTTATCATCAATCCAGGTGATATTTTATTAGCAGAAGATTCAACTGGTTCGGGGCATACTTGGAAGCTAATCGACGCCAATCCATGGCGACGAGCCTATATTGTTCTGGCGCCAGACGCTCCCGTTTCATTCAAGGCCAATTCATAAATAATTTTTACGCGAATTCGAAAACGAAGTTTGGCTCAGTCACTTTCGTCCTACCAACCAGTTATATTAAGTGATTACTGTAATGCAGCCCCCTTTTCTTATGCTTAAAGTTCAAAATTTTCTAGATCAATATCAATTAATCGCGGACTTTCTATGAATAGTAAAATTCATTTCCTAAGGCGAAAATTTCTTTTTAAGACTAAGTTACAACACCCATTTTCTGGACCCAATGCTATTAGTCCGAATGAGTTTTATAGAGTTCTTGAGTTATGGAAGACTGACTCACTTAAATCACCTCAATAACGATTGATTGCCGAGTATGAAATTGGTCAATAATTGAACTATCAAATGTATTTATATTTAAAGGGTACCCATGGAAAAAATGCATTTCACCAGTATGGACCAAGGAACGGTAGCTGATTTTGAGGTATTGAAAAAGGTTCATGAGCATACGCTCGAAAATTTACCGAATCAACTCTTTGTCCTTTTGGAGAATCTTGCTAAAGATACAGCCTATAACATTACGCGCAAAGAGCCTTGCCTTCAAACCGCAACTAGAGCCTTGCGTGACAACAAGGATGATGAGTATGTTGTGGTTGCATTGTTTCATGATATTGCTGAGCCTTTGGGGCCTTTTAATCATGGAGAGGTGATTGCTTCAATCTTGCATCCCTTTATATCGAGAAATAATTATTGGATGTTAGTCCAGCATGGTTTATTCCAGACTTATTTTTATGGTGATAAATTAGGTTTGGATCCTAATGCTCGTGATCAATACAAATCTGACCCTGCGTATGAGCAAACAGTAGAGTTTTGCGCCAAGTATGATGAAATTTCTTTTGATCCTCATTACATAAGTGAACCCTTAGCA
>CAJARE010000093.1 GCA_903944255.1 uncultured beta proteobacterium | reverse complement strand
ACATGGTGTGCCTGAAGCGCCTTCCGCAATTGCTCCTGTCGGGCAAACATATGGTGCCGATTGGCAGTTACATGATTATGAAATACCTAAGGCTATGAGCATTCAGGATATTGCTCGATTACTGAAGGAATACCAAGCTGCTGCACAAAATGCCAAAGCGGCTGGGTTTGATGGTGTAGAAATTCATGCTGCAAACGGTTATTTACTAGATCAGTTCTTGCAAGACAAAACTAACCAACGCAGTGACCAATATGGAGGCTCTATTGAAAATCGACTACGTCTTTTAGGCGAGGTGATTGACGCTGTAGCAATGGTTTTTCCGAGTAACCGGATTGGCGTAAGACTTTCTCCTTATGGAACTTTTAATGATATTGGTGATAGCGATCCCAAGGCACTGTTTACCGCAGCTATTCATCAATTAAATGGATGTAACTTAGCTTATATACATATGATTGAGCCACGAGCTACTGGTGCAGGTGGTGGTGATCAGATCAATGATGATGCGCCCATCACTTCAGAGATGTTCAGGGCAGCCTATCAGGGTAAATTTATTACTGCTGGAGGTTACGATCAAGCAACCGGCGAGAAGGCCTTAGAAGATGGTCTAGCAGATGCAGTTGCCTATGGCCGCTTATTTATCTCTAATCCAGACTTGGCAGAACGTTTTCGGCAAAATGCGCCATTGAATCCCTACAACCGCGCTACGTTTTATGGTGGCAATGAGCTTGGTTATACCGATTACCCAGCCTTAAAATAAATTTGTCTTGAGTGAAATAGATAAGATCTCTAGAGCATGCAGAGATCTTATTTTTTATCTTCTGGATCTTTCAGAAGATCGTAATGGTTTGCTATTAAAAGTAGGGCGATAGAGGCGCAACCCATGGCAAAGAACTGCCATTGATTTAGCATCGCAGTTCCGAGCACTGTCATTAATATCGTCCAACCAACAGCCATCTTTGTTCTTTTACTAAGGGGTTTCATTTCTTCATACTCCTTTAAGGCCCTTCAAGTCCCACATATTATTTTATGCAAATTCTAATTGGTATTCAATGATTGAGTCGAACTTTGGCGCTCAGTTCATTTGCTGCGCCTCTCTTATCTATTTGAGAGAGCCTTAGGGCTTCTACCTCAAAATCAGCTTGGCCAGGATGAAATTCTTCATCATTTCGCAGGTCAATGACGTATGTCCAGACCAGTTCGCGACCACGATTTTTAAATATATCGACTACTCGTTTCATGTGTACCGCCTATAGGTTGATGCTTACTTGACGCTGGTAGATTGATTAGAAGTACCCTTGGCCTTATTGAGCGCTTCTTTTAGGGTAATTAAATTTTTTGGCTCAATACGAATAACGCCTCCTCTTGGGCTATCAATATCTGCAATCAGGAAAAAAGAAACTGATGTCACAAAAGGAAAGATCATAAATAATCCGATATTCTTTTTGAAGTTACGGGCGCCAAAGCCAACCAATAGATTAGCGCATATGGCAATAGATGCCATTAAGGCCCAAGCAGTATTGGGGATACGATTCCACCATGCGGCCTGGACATAACCTTGAGAGTTCAAAACATCATTCATACCAGATGCAACTAATGCCATCATCGGAGTCTGTTGAGTGCGCACTGAAGGAAGGATTTCATTCCATAAGGCATCTTGTAGTTCTTCGGTTCTTTGTTGAATTTTGATGACTACTTCACGGGGTTGTTTGGAGTAGAACAAAATTCTCTGATCTAAATAGTCTTTCAGCAGATCCTTAGTTTTGTTTGCTGCTGAAGGAGGCAGAAGATCGGCTCTCAAATACTCAGTTCCAATAGCATTTGCCTCACTTTCCTCCAGGATTTCTCGCTGATCATGTCGATCAATTGCCATGGAAAAAGTAAATCCAATAATTAGCGCTAAAAGTGTAAGTGTCGCAGTTTGAATGACCCCTAAATCTTGTGATGTTTCACTATCCTTGGTGCGATAACGGCTAAGTACTGCATTGCCGAACCATACCGATACGGAGAACACTAAAAAAGAGACCCCAAAAAGAATGATGGGGTGGTTTAGTAAGTATTTAATTTAAAAGCTTCCTGGGTACAAGATATCGCTAGTGACATTTTGAATATCGCGATGACCAACATGCGCCATCGTAATATCTAATTCATTGCGAATAATTTCTAAGCATTTGGTGACGCCTGGCCCACCCATAGCACCTAAGCCGTATAGGAAAGGGCGGCCGATCATTGTGCCGCGAGCACCAAGCGCCCAAGCTTTCAGCACGTCTTGACCAGAGCGAATGCCGCCATCCATCCATACTTCAATATCCTTCCCAACTGCATTCACAATGCCAGGGAGGGCTTGAATGCTCGAAACAGCACCATCTAATTGACGGCCACCATGATTAGAAACAATTAAAGCGTCAGCACCAGTATTGGCAGCTAAGCGGGCATCCTCCTCATCCAGAATGCCTTTGATAATCAGTTTTCCACCCCAGAGTTTTTTGATCCACTCTACGTCTGCCCAGCTTAAGCTTGGATCAAATTGCTCAGCAGTCCAGGAGGAAAGTGAAGACATATCACCAACCCCAGAGGCATGACCCACAATATTTCGGAATGTTTTGCGGGGGGTCATTGCCATACCCAAGCACCAGCGTGGTTTAGTTGCCATATCAATCATATTGGCGATCGTTAACTTCGGAGGCGCAGTTAAACCATTTTTCAAATCCTTATGGCGCTGACCTAAGATTTGCAAATCTAGCGTTAGGATAAGAGCAGAGCATTTTGCCGCTTTAGCACGCTCAATGAGACGCTCGATAAAACTTCGGTCCTTCATCACATATAGCTGAAACCAGAATGGCTTAGTTATTCGCTCTGCCACATCTTCAATAGAGCAGATACTCATTGTGGACAGGCAAAAAGGAACCCCAAATTTCTCTGCTGCTTGCGCTGCAAGAATCTCGCCATCAGCATACTGCATACCAGTAAGACCGGTAGGGGCCAATGCAACTGGCATCAATACCTCTTGGCCTACCATTGTTGTTTTAGTAGTGCGATTATTCATGTCTACAGCGACTCGCTGGCGGAATTTGATTTTTTGAAAATCAGACTCATTGGCGCGATAGGTTGACTCAGTCCAAGAGCCAGAGTCAGCATAGTCATAGAACATCTTGGGGGTGCGCTTTTTATGAAGTACTCGCAAGTCTTCAATATTTGTGATGAGTGCCACTAATAATCCTTCTATTTAATGAGTATT
>CAJARE010000092.1 GCA_903944255.1 uncultured beta proteobacterium | reverse complement strand
TTGGGCGTAATTTTCCAGAATCAATATGTGGCTTTGCAGAGGTGATACTGTCAAACATGTAGTTAACCTGACCGCCAAGTAAATCTGTTACTGCCGGATTACTCCCTTTGTAAGGAATATGCTGCATATCAATTTTTGCCATGGAAGTAAATACTTCCCCAGCAAGATGAATAGATGAGCCATTACCCGCAGATGCATAGTTTAATTTACCTGGTTGTGCTTTTGCATTGGCAATGACATCTGAAACGGTTTTAACATTTGGTTGGGTAGCATCAGTTACTAAAACATTAGGCACTATTGCAATTAAGCTAACTGGAGAGAAATCTTTTACTGGATCATAAGAAAGCTTAGGATACAAATATTTATTGGTTGCCATTCCAATAGAGGTAATCATCATGGTGTAACCATCAGCATCGGATCTGGCTACAAAATCGGCCCCAATATTACCCCCAGCGCCTGGTTTATTTTCAATTACGACCGCCTGACCAAGCGACTTAGAGGATTTTTCTGCCAAGGCACGCGCCATTACGTCCATTGCACCACCTGGAGGAAAAGGCACTATCCATCGAATCGGCTTGTTTGGCCATTCTTGCGCAACAACATTTGTCGCAAATAGTATTGGCATAAAAAGTAGACTGGAAATACAAATTTTGATGATCTTCATAGCAATCTTTCTTATTAATGGAATTATTTGATGGATGAGGGATGCTTTGCTAAAGGGGTTACCTGAATTTTCATGTATGGAAAAAGTGGTAATCCTGAGAGGATCATGTGAAGATCATCATTACTCTCAACATCAAAAATACTGTAATTTGCATATTCGCCAACTACACGCCACAAGTGAGGCCACTTCCCACTTTTTTGTAAATTTTGGGAATACTCTTTTTCCAAAGACTTAATCTTCGTACTCTCTTCCTCAGAAACTGATTTAGGGATATTAACTTCCATATGTACTAAATACAGCATGATTTATTTCCTCTCAAAAATTTACAAATACTTAGACTTAGGACTTACGAGTAAATCGGTCTAATTGGCGTTCATTGATCTCAACGCCAAAGCCGATTCCATCAGGAATTATTAGATGGAAATCCTTAATTTGCATTGGTTTTTCAACAATATCCTCAACCAATAACTGCGGTCCAAATAGCTCACAGCCATAATTAACTCCTCCTAAAGTAGCAAATACATGAGCCGATGCGGCACTCCCTAGCGAGGTTTCAAGCATCGTTCCACCATACCAGCCGATGTCTGATGCTTCAGCAACTGCAGCAACTTTACGCGTTCGTAATAGTCCCCCATGCTTGCTTACCTTTAATGAAAATACATGAGCGGCTCCAAGCCTAGAAAGCATGACTGCATCTTGGGGTGTGCAAACAGTTTCATCAGGCATGATTAGAGCGCTTATTGACATCTGGCAAAGCTCTTGCAAGGCCTGCGTATTCCAACGCGCAACCGGCTGCTCGATAAGATCGACCCCAGCATCCGACAAAATGGGAACGTACCTTCTCGCAGTATTACCATCCCAAGCCTGATTTATATCTACCGTTAGCCGAGCTTTACCCTGTAAAGACTTGGCTATCTCAACAACCAATGCAACATCCTCAGATGGTTTTTTTGCACCTATTTTAATTTTAAAAATTTGATGTTGACGTTGCTCAAGTCGTAAATGAGCTTCTCGTAAATCCTTGTCAATATCTCCAGTTGCTAGGGTCCATGCAAGCGGAAGGGATTGATTTTTCTTTCCACCAAGCAACTGATATGCAGGAATATTTAATGATCTTGCGGTTGCATCAATCGCAGCCATCTCTACCGCAGACTTAGCAAAATAATTCCCCCTGCAGCATTTCTCCATTAGCTCTAGTAAGGACTCGAATTCGCCTACCTCCTTACCAATCAATACTGGAGTGATATAAGAATCAATTGCATGCTGAATACTCTCTGGAGATTCTTCATTCCAAGAAGCCCCGCCAATTGTTGCAGCCTCGCCCCATCCAACTATCCCTGAATCTAACTCCATGCGAACAATGCAATAACTTTGACTTTGAATTGATCCAAATGAAAGCTTGTGAGGACGAATAATTGGAATATCAATAATGCGTGTAGAAATTGAAGTAATTACAGTCATTTACTGCTCTCTAGATTTGATGAATCATTCAAACAATACCGCCACGAACTGATTTAATCTATTGATATATTTTTGTTATATCATTCGATATCTTCGAATGATTAGGAGCGCCCATCATGATGCTTAGGCAGCTACAGTACTTTTTAGACTTGGCAGAAACTGAACACTTAACGAAATCTGCTAATAATTTATTTGTAACTCAATCGACCATCTCCCATGGAATTACTCAGCTAGAAAAGGAGCTGGGGATAGCCCTATTTAAAAGAATCGGACGTGGCTTGGTTATTTCGCAGGCTGGTATCAAATTTAAAGCCTATGCATCAAGGGCATTACAGGAGATTGCCTCTGGGAAAATGGAGTTATCTCAATTAAGTGATCTCCAAACTGGTAGCCTAACTATCGGCGTTATCCCAACATTTTTAGACTCTTTAATTCCTCCTGCTGTTGCAAAATTTAATCAAATATATCCTGGGATCATGCTCTCCATACGAGATCTTCGTGCGGATTTGATTGAGGAGCAGCTTATTGCAGGAGAACTAGATATTGGCATTGCATTTCACCCTACACAAAGACAGGAAATACAAACGGAGCATCTCTTTGATGAGAGGCTTGTTTTACTTATTAGTAAAAAACATGCCCTAGGAAAGATTAAATCCATAGACATGGCCAATTTGAATAATGTAGCCTTATGCCTCTTACCAAAAAGTTTCTCAACTAGACGATTAATAGATGATTCTTTTATGAAAATAAAGATAAAAACTAAAGTTGTAGTTGAAATTGAATCTGTAAGTTCACTAATTGAATCTTGTTTACAGGGGAATTTAGCAACCATTATTCCTGAAAGAGCAGCCCCAACGAATAAAGAATTTCATATTATTAATTTACTCAATCCCACACCCATTCGAAAAGCTGGAATATTGCTTAGAAAAGGAAATACTTATAGCAAGGCCGCGGATGCCTTTATCAAAATAGTTAAGACCACCCTGTAAATCTATTGCACACTAGGACTTGAACCTGGAACCAAAGGATTATG
>CAJARE010000091.1 GCA_903944255.1 uncultured beta proteobacterium | reverse complement strand
CAACTTTGCCTGCATAGGATTTTGGGGTGCGAATCACTTGATTGGCAGCCAAAAAAGAGTTATTACCTTTTAGAAAATAAAGGGGTTCTGCTGGTACTGCATGCTCTAGTTTCGTGACGAGTGCATGAAAGTTATCCACCATGGCAACCATTTTGGATGGTGTGCAAGGAATGTCGATGGTGACCTCTGAAAGCTTGAGGGTCTCCCCAGTTGCTTTAGGATGATTAAACAGGTCTCCGGAATACACAGCAATAAGATCGCCTTGCACTTGTCCTAAACCACTTTTACCTTGGTGTTGATATCTAAGCCATTGAGCCATAATGAGTTCCTGTGAAATTTAATATTTGATAGGCAATATCTTACAGGGATGTATTGATGGCAAACACTTCCGAACTCACTTTTGCGCCAGAAATGGATCAACCCATTCGGTATATAGAGCGCACCCGTAGCTATTATTTAGGTTTGGGTTACGACAATCCTTATATTTGGGCGCATTACGTCAATGTTCCATTTACCCGTTTACAAAAACCCTTAAATCAATCCGTATTGGGTTTGATCACCACTGCTGTGCAATTTGACCCAAGCAAAGGCCCTCAAGGACAAGGAGCGGCCTATAACGCTGCGGCAAAGTTTTACCAACCTTATAAGAGCCCAATTAATCAAAAGCAAGATTTAAGAATTGCCCATGTGGGTATTGACCGCAAAAACGCCAATATGGAAGAAATCGAATGTTGGTTTCCCTTGGCTGCTGCAAGGCGTGTGGTCGAGATGGGAAGACTTAGAATGGTGTCGCCAAACTTTTATGGCTTACCAACTAATCGCAGTCAGCGCCACACTTTAGAAATAGATGCGCCTATGATTTTGGAAATGTTGCGTGCGGATAATGTAGATGTAGCAGTACTGATTCCAAACTGTCCTATTTGCCATCAAAGTCAAAGTTTATTAGCACGCTATTTGGAAGAGGCTGGAATTGCTACTGTGGTGATGGGAGCGGCTAAAGATATTGTCGAATATTGCGGAGTGCCGCGACTGTTATTTAGTGATTTTCCTTTAGGAAATGCAGCGGCTAGACCAAATGATCAAGCATCACAAGACTTGAGTTTTGAATTAGCATTGCGTCTTTTAGAGTCCGCGCCAGCCCCAAGAACTACTGTGCAATCGCCGCTGAGGTGGTCTACCGATCCCCTGTGGAAAAGGGATTACTCCAATCTAGAAAGCTTATCTGAGCAAGAAATCGCACGCTTACGCGAGGAGGCCGAGAAGGTTCGACTGACCGCACGTGAATTGAGGGTGAAGAGCGTTGGTACTTAAGTTTGTCTAGCTAGAGAATATTCACACAGGGCGCGTAAGGCGCTAGTGGCTTCATTTTCAGGAAATCCTTGAATACAGCTCAAGGCTAAATCTACTTCACGTTTGGCGGCAGCCTGGGTGTAATCTAGAGCGCCAGAACTTTGTACGGCACGTAAAATTTGTACAAAGACGTCATCTGGTAAATCTTGGTTTTGCTCTATCGCTGAACGAACTAATAAACGCTCTTCAGAGCTGCCGTGTTCTAGCAGATAAATCAGTGGGAGCGTAGGCTTGCCTTCACGCAAATCATCGCCAGCATTTTTTCCCATTTGCGCGGCATTGGCCGTGTAATCTAAAAGATCGTCCATCAATTGAAATGCAGTGCCGATATGTCTTCCAAAGGCTGCAGCCTGCTCACGTTGAGTTTTGCTGGCATTAGCCAAAATCGCACCAAGCTCGGCGGATGCCTCGAACAATTTGGCCGTTTTATAGCGAATCACTTGAAGATAGCTTGCCTCATCAACTTCCGGGTCATTCATATTCAGTAGTTGCAATACTTCACCTTCGGCAATCGTATTGGTAGCATCTGACAGAATTTCCATCACCCTTAGGTCTTTGGGCACCACCATCATTTGGAATGCTCGGGAGTACAAAAAATCGCCCACTAATACACTGGCGGCATTGCCAAAAGCCGCATTGGCCGTTTCACGACCTCTTCTTAGGGTAGATTCGTCCACAACATCATCATGCAACAAGGTAGCTGTATGGATAAACTCGACCACTGCTGCTATCTCTAGGGCATGGGGGTTTACTTGGCCATTGTTTAAGGCCTTTGCTAGCAGCATTAGTAGGGCAGGTCTTACGCGTTTCCCGCCCGCCTGGATGATATAGGCTGAGATTTGGTCAATTAAGGCAACTTTTGAAGCTAAATTCAGGCGAATAACCCCATCTAATGCCTTGAAATCTAAGGAAATTGGGGCCAGAATTTGGCTTAAGTCATTGGTTTTGACAGTGCTCGTCATGCAAGATATAATAATGGGCTTAGCTTCTCCAGGGTGGATTAGCTTAAATGTAGATATTAATTGAGGTTTCAAACCATGTACGCGGTCATAAAAACCGGTGGCAAACAGTATAAAGTTGCTGCAGGCGAAAAATTGAAAATAGAACAGATACCAGCGGAAATCGGCAGCGAAATCACTCTTGACCAAGTCCTCGCCGTTGGCGAAGGCGCTTCACTGAAATTAGGTGATCCATTGGTTAATGGTGCAGCTGTGATGGCCACTGTCGTCTCCCAAGGACGTCACGATAAAGTGACAATCTTTAAGATGCGCCGTCGCAAGCATTATCAAAAGCACCAAGGCCATCGTCAGAATTACACAGAAATTCTGATTAACACGATCAAAGCCTAATTTAGGCT
>CAJARE010000090.1 GCA_903944255.1 uncultured beta proteobacterium | reverse complement strand
TGCAGTCAGCCGGTATTCAATCTTATTTGGATGATCCCTGCATGGCTAAACCGTTTAGCCCAGGTAAGTCCGCATTGAACGGCACCATGGCAGCGGTCATGGTTAGCCGTGGATTTACAGGGCCTAAAAAGGCGCTAGAAGGTCGTGAAGGATTTTTTAATGCTTATTGCGATGACATTCGTGTAAGTGATTTACTGGATAGTCTTGGTCAAAAATTTGCCATTATGGAAGTAGGCTTTAAGCCACATGCAGCTTGTAGATATGCTCATGGCCCAATTGACTTAGCTCAACAATTTTTTCATGAGGATAATGTGCGCCTGCAAGATGTTGATTCCATCAGAGTCAATATGTGTGAGCTTTCGATACGCCAGGCTTCTAAACCAAAACCACCTAATTTGAATGCTGCTATGGGTAGCACTCAGTTTAGTGTTGCCTTAGCTTTAGAGATTGGACGAAATGGGTTGCGCGAGTATTGGGATGGATTTAATAATCAAAAAATTCATGATGCCTCATCTACCCAAACTACCCTAATCTGTGAGCCAGCATATGGCGTTACCGGAAGACAGGCAGCAGTTGAGTTGACCCTTAAAAATGGCAAAGTATTGCGTCGAGAGCAACCCGAACCAAAAGGTGAGCCAGCCAATCCGCTAACAGAGCAAGAGCTTTCTGATAAATTTACTGGCTTGGTAAAGATGGTGAAGGGTGCGCAAAATCTAGGTCCTGGACTCTCTGAAAAATTAATGAATTTAGAAAATCAAGCTTCAGTTAGCGAAATTATTACGAGCCTCAAAGCGCAAGATGAGACGCCTGTATTGGCAGAGGCTTGATCGAGAGCTATGAGCATGGAAAGTCAATTTGGTAATCCTGATGTGATTGTTGTAGGGGCTGGTAATGCAGCCGCTTGTGCTGCATTGGCTGCGCGTGAGCATGGGGCTTCAGTCATCATGCTAGAAGCTGCTCCTGTGGAGGAAGCTGGTGGCAATAGTCGATATACGGCTGGTGCCATGCGAGTCGTTTTTAATGGCCCTGAAGATTTAAAGCAAATCATTCCTGATTTAACGGAAGCGGAAATTGCTAGTGCAGATTTTGGGTCCTATACCGTAGATCAGTTTTACGATGATATGGGACGATTAACTGAATACAAGACTGATCCAGATTTAGCAGAAATTCTGATTACAAAGAGTTTAGAGACTCTCATTTGGATGCGGAAAAAAGGTGTTAAGTTTCAAGCAAGTTTTGGTAGGCAAGCCCACAAGATAGATGGAAAGTTTAAATTTTTTGGTGGGTTAGCTTGCGAAACTTGGGGTGGAGGAGAAGGCCTAGTAGAACTAGAACATAAGGCCGCAATTAGAGATGGCATCAAGATATTTTATGAAACGCCTGTCATTGAATTGCTCGAAGGGGATGATGGAATTATTGGCGTTAAGGTCCGCGTTGGAAATAAGAAAGTGGATATTTTTTGTAAAGCAGTGATCTTAGCTTCGGGTGGGTTTGAGAGTAATGCTGAAATGCGAGCGCGCTACTTAGGCCCCAATTGGGACTTAGCAAAAGTAAGAGGGACTCGCTTTAACACTGGCGGGGGTATTAATATGGCCCTCAAAGTGGGCGCGATGGCCTATGGACAATGGTCTGGATGCCACTCCGTCTCTTGGGATATGAATGCTCCCCCATTTGGTGATCTCGTTGTTGGGGATAGTTACCAAAAGCATAGCTACCCATATGGAATCATGATTAATGCGCGAGGTGAGCGCTTTGTGGATGAGGGTGCGGATATTCGAAACTATACGTATGCAAAATACGGCAAGGTTGTTTTAGAGCAGCCCAATATGTTTGCATGGCAGGTATTTGACGCAAAAATAAGCCCCAAGCTTCGAGATGAATACAGAATTCGTCAAGTGACTAAAGTTCAAGCCAATACTATTGAAGAGTTGGCGGAGAAGTTGGAGGGTGTTGACCCCAAAGCATTTGTAAAGACTGTGAAGGCGTTTAACGACTCAGTCATGACTGACGTACCGTTAAATTTAGCGGTTAAAGATGGTCGTGGTACCAAGGGTCTAGAGATTCCAAAATCAAACTGGGCCAATACGCTTGATACACCACCATACGAAGCCTATGGCGTAACTTGTGGCGTCACTTTTACATTTGGTGGAGTGAAGATTAGCAATCATGGTCAAGTAGAAAACGAGGCAGGAAAGCCTATTCCCGGCTTATATGCAGCCGGAGAAATGGTAGGAGGATTGTTCTATTACAACTACCCTGGTGGTACTGGGCTTACTTCCGGCGCAGTTTTTGGAAAGCTAGCAGGAGATTCTGCCGGGAAAGCTGTTACTCAGAAATAAGCTGGGTTACTTTGACTTCGTTTTGACTGGCACTTTTTTTGCCTGAATCCGTTGCTTGAGTTCGACCACCTGTTCTTTTGGTAGGTATTTTTTACGAAGCTCAAATAAGCCAGGGTTGAATTTTTCTTCTAGCAGAGCACTAAAGTGCTTAAAAATTTCCGCCAAGTAAATCTCATGACGAATTAAGCTATCGGCCAGGTTTACTATAGGCTGACTTTGTGTGAACGCACCGGTGTTTTCTTTCATATTGACGATTAATGCTTCTTTAAAGTCAATTGAAAGGGTGATTAGGTATCTTCCAAGGCCTACGACAGTGCCATCTCCCTCATGAGCAAATACACTGCAATTTTTTGAAAAATTGAATTGCTTAATTTGATTTGAGTCACCAAACAAAATAAAGAGAAGTGATACCCCCCTTTTTGAGGCAAGCTTTAATTCTTCAAGATGAGGAAGCAGTTCTTCAAAGTGTGCTTTTATCCAAATATGCGATTTGGCTTCAAGAATGAGTTGGCTTATTTTTAAGCGAGCCTCATCAGAGTTATCAATATTCCAAACATAATGGGTTTTTTCTTCGGGTTGGAGCTTTTCGAGTCCAACTTCAAGAGCTAGGCAACGATCCTGTACGGCTTTAGAAATTCTACTAAAAAGGGTAGCTGGGTTCACAGGAACAAACCGAACTGGGTCTAGGCTAACTCTTTGCACAGCCTGTTTCTTTTCAAGACTATCTAGAGCGCTATATACGTTTGGGCGGGGTAGAGCATTATTTTTACTAATCTCATAAGCCGTTACTGGGGAGCTCTGTAATAGGGAAATATAGATCTTGGCCTCGTAATCTGTGAAACCGAGTTCTTGAAGCTCTTTAGAATATTTTGTAACTGTCTTAGTGGATAAGTGCATCTTCTGATTTTATATCGGAAGCCTTGTTTTCGTAATGGCTTAAAACCTAATCCATTGACTGGATGTTAGCTAGCAGTCTTAACTGGTAAGCGATCAGTCGATGATATTTGCTGTATTGCACCATTGCTTAGCAAAATCCTCGCCTATACTAGAAATACAAAAAATATAGACAAGAGACAATTCAAAAATGCTAAATGATGATTTATGCTTTTTATCAGCAACCGAGCAGTCAAAACTGATTCGTTCTCAAAAAATTTCAGTGCAAGAGCTGATTCGTGCCCATCTAGATCAAATCGAGCGTTATAACCCAGTCTTAAATGCGATTGTGACTTTAACTGCAGACTCTGCTATGGCTGAGGCATATGCTGCAGATCAACAGCTCGAGAAAAATACCGAAGTGGGAATATTGCATGGGCTACCTGTTGCACATAAAGACTTATTTTTAACGAAAGGGGTTCGAACCACTTTTGGATCTCTGGCATTTGAAGATTTTGTTCCGGATGTCGATTCCTTGCC
>CAJARE010000089.1 GCA_903944255.1 uncultured beta proteobacterium | reverse complement strand
GATGGGCAATTCTCTTTGGAGGGAGTGGAATTGGCTATTTCAAGCAATTCATTGCGGTTTAACTCTTTAAGCATTTCCTGGTCAATTAACTGAGATACGATATATTCATCAAACTGTACCCGAAATTGTTTATTTGCCTATTTTAGAAAGAACGTGCTCTATGAAACTCAAGTCTGTCTTTATTGCCCTGCTTGCCACCTTTGCTATCAATGGCTTTGCTGCATATCCAGATAAGTCGATTAAATTTCTGGTGCCTTGGCCTCCTGGCGGCGCAACAGATCAAGTGGCTCGCATTCTGGTGCAGCCACTGACGAAAGAGCTGGGCGTTTCAGTATTTGTTGAAAATAAGGGTGGGGCAGGTGGCAATATTGGTACACAGGCATTTGTCCAGGATAAGCCCGATGGTTATTCTATTTTGATGGCTACCAGCTCAACGAATGCGGCTGGCCCTCATCTATTTTCCAATCAAGGGTTTGATGTTATTAAAGATTTCACGCCCGTAGTACTGGTTTGTACGATTCCAAATGTCATGGTAGTCCCCGCCTCTTCCCCATGGAATAGCATGAAAGATTTGATGGCTGACGCAAAGCAAAATCCTGGAAAGTTTACCTATGGTTCAGCAGGTATTGGCGCATCCCAGCATTTAGCAGGAGCTCAATTTAAAACGGTGACGGGTTTAGATGTTCGACATGTGCCTTATAAAGGAAGTGGGCCAGCCGCAATCGATTTGATGGCAGGTCACATCGACATGATGCTCGATACAGGCTCACTCAACAATATTAAGGCTGGAAAATTAAAAGCTTTGGGTGTTGCTGCTGACAAGCGAATTCCGGAATTACCTAATGTGCCTACGATGAGAGAGGCTGGCGTTCCTATGGTTGCTAACGCTTGGTATGGCGTCATGCTACCGGCCGGTGCATCAAAAGAAGTCAGCGAAAAACTCAATGCCGCTTTTAATAAAGTATTAAATGATCCTGAGGTACGAAAAAGCCTTCAATCTATTGGTGCTCAGATCGATGGTGGATCTGTCGCAGAATTTACTAAGTTCTCCCAGTCGGAAGTGAAGCGCTATGAGGGTATTGTAAAAATGTCAGGCGCTCCTAGGGAATAAATTACAGAGCGTTCATTTTTTTCAAACCTAAAACTGTTAAGAAATATGATGAATCAAATTGAAATCATTAAAGCGGTAAGTGATGTGATGGACGCTTTGGGCGTCGCCGTGGTTTCCATTGGTGTTTTATGGGGCCTCATTCTTTTTATTAAGAATCTCGTAACTCAAAAATCGGATGATGCCTATAAAGTCTTTCGTGTTCAGATTGTGCGCTCTCTGATTCTGGGTTTAGAAGTGTTGGTTGCAGGAGATGTAATTCGTACTGTTGCTATTAGCCCAACTTTAATGAGTGTTAGCGTGCTTGGTGCTATCGTGTTGATTCGTTGTTTCTTAAGCTGGTCCTTGACATTAGAAATAGATGGCCGTTGGCCTTGGCAGGCGCCCAGAAAAGCGCAATAAAACAATCGTATTTAAAATAAAAAAGATATAGGAGATGTAATGAAATTAGCTAGCTTAAGAACTGGCGATCGTGATGGGAAGTTGATAGTGGTTTCTAAAGACCTCGCACGAGGTATCGTGGTTTCCGAAATAGCCCCCACCATGCAAAAAGCAATTGAGAGCTGGAATGTGCTTAAGCCCCAGCTTGAGAAGGTTTACTCTCAATTAAATGCAGGTCAGGCTAATGGTGCATTTGATTTGGATCTCATGAAGCTGGAAAGTCCATTTCCACGTAGCTATCAATTTCTGGACGGTTCGGTTTATTTGCACCATATGGAAAAAGCCCGCAAAGCCCGGGGTGCGGAAATGCCCCCGAATTACAAAACAGAGCCTTTGATGTATCAAGGACTTTCTGATCGGTTTTGTGGTCCTACTGAAACAATGGTATTTCCGGACGCTACTTTAGAGCCAGATTACGAGGCGGAAGTGGCTATCGTTGTTGATGATGTCCCTATGGGAATCACAAAAGCTGAGGCTGCTAGTCATATTAAGTTAGTCATGCTTTTAAACGATTACACCCTGAGATCGCTCACGAAAACTGAGCTTCCAAAAGGTTTTGGATTTATGCAAGCTAAGCCTACTAGTTCATTTTCGCCAGTGGCTGTCACATTAGATGAGCTCGGTGAAATCTGGGATGGGGAAAAACTGCATTTAGAGCTTGTATCGGAGATTAATGGTAAGCGCATGGGGCAACCCAATACTGGGAAGGATATGTTTTTTACTTATCCTGATTTAATTGCACATGCCTGCCGTACAAGAGCATTGAGTGCTGGTACCATTATTGGTGCTGGCTCTGTTACGAATCAAGATGAGCAGAGTGGCTTTGGATGTGTAGCAGAGGCTCGCATTCATGAGCAAATGACCCATGGCAATCCTAGTACCCCGTTTTTAAAGAACGGGGATGAGGTTTACATAGACTCATTTGATGCTCAAGGTAAAACAATTTTTGGGGCTATTCGCCAGAAAATCAAAACATTATGATCAAGAAAATAATTTTTTCATTACTCATCTCCAATATCTTTCTTGCAGGATCTTGTCTTGCGCAAGGCGCTTACCCCGATAAGCCGATCACCTTGATACAGGGATTTGGTGCCGGTGGAAATTCCGATACGATCGCCAGAATTATTGCCCCTGGTTTATCCAAAGAATTAGGTCATCAAGTTGTTGTTGAGGCAAAGACGGGCGCGGGCGGCAATATTGCTAGTGCTGCCGTTGCGAAATCTCCAGCTGATGGCTATACCTTAATTTTATTAACTGGAGGCCATGCTGTTTCTGCTGCGGTCTATAGCAAGCTCGCTTTTAATCCAGTGGATGATTTTGAATGGATCTCCTTGGTAACCCAGTTTCCATTTGCAGTATCGGTGTCCTCTGAGAGCAAATTCAAAACCCTTGCTGATGTGATCGCTGCCGCTAAAGCAGCCCCCGATACGATTTCATATACCTCTGTTGGGATTGGCTCTACCCAGCATCTCTCCGGAGAGTTATTTGCGTCCATGGCTGGAGTTCGTATGACCCATGTTCCCTATAAAGGTGGCGCTGGACCATTGCAAGATGTTCTCGGGGGTAGAGTTGATGTGATGTTTGACTCTATTACCGTTACCAAGGCACAAATGGAGGCGGGAAAATTACGCGCTCTTGGAGTGACGTCATTAAAGCCCTATAAGTTATTACCAGGAGTTCCTCCAGTAGCAGAAACTATTCCAGGATATGAGGTTACCTCCTGGACAGGGGTAGCAGCACCCAAGGGAACTAGTCCAGAAATTCAGAAGCGGCTTCAAACTGCACTCTTGAAGGTACTCGCAGATCCTGAAGTGATTGCAAAATTAGAAAATACTGGCGGCATAGTCAATACGTCGATTTCTGGCAATCAAATGAAACAATTTGTGAGCGGACAGATTGCAAAGTGGAGAAAAGTTTTAGCCACCGCTGGTATTGCGCAACAATAAATTGGAGGGCATATGCTCTGTAAACGACTTCATCATGCCGCATATAGATGTTTAGATGCCAAAGAAACTACTCGGTTTTATACCGAAGTACTCGGCCTGAAGTTTTCTCATGCCATGGGTGAAGATCATGTCCCATCTACCGGTCAATATAGTCCCCATATCCATATTTTCTTTCAGATGGAGGATGGCGGTTGCATTGCATTTTTTGAATGCCCCAAAGATCCTGGGAATATTAAAGATATGGAGTCTCCTGCTTGGATTCAGCATTTTGCATTTAAGGTAGAAAGCATGGAGGTCTTACTCAAAGCGAAGCAGGAATTAATCGCAAAAGGGATTGAAGTTTTGGGACCAACTAATCATGATGATTTCATTAGCTCAATCTATTTCTTTGATCCTTCGGGGCACCGTCTAGAGCTCACTGCAGATACTTGTGATGCTTCAATGCATCCCATCTTTGCAGATGAGGCGCCTAAGGTGCTTGATTTATGGAATGAGACTCATGATTGGTCTCAAAGAGAAAAGTTATTTGGCTCGCAAGCTGGCTACAAAAGGGATTAATTGAATATCTGACTAAATAAAAACCCCAGATTATGTGCTGGGGTTTTTATTGAAATATTTGTATCTTTATTTAATGTACAGAGTATGTCGCCAAGATCCATCAGTAAGATGCTCTGTCTCAATCCAACCACCAATACCTCCAAACTTACCAGTGCCGCCAGTGATAGCACGTCTAGTACTAGTAGCCTCATCTAAGGTCGCCTTTGAGCTCGAATATTTTGCAACGCCTTGAATAACGATTTGATCTTTAGTACCATCATCAAAAGAAAAAACAGCAGAAGTAATTCGATATTCCACCCCTTTATCACTAACAACTCCTGTGGTGGTCATAATCCAGTCAGTGGTGAGATTAGTTCCATCATTCGCTTTCGCAGGAAAGTGCCATAGTCTTACATCCCCAATCGATTGACCTGGTTTTCCATGATCTAAAAAGGTGGGTGCTGGTACTTCAGGATGCGTAACAATGATTTTTGTTTGCGCCAAGGACAATCCACTGGAAAAAATCGCGGTAATGACTAGAAGAGCTTTAAGAATACGCATTTTGGACCTCAATAAAAAGTGATTAAACCCAACAATAGCTAAATTTAGCCTAGATTTGTATTTAGCATGATAACTATTAGTATGCCATTCATTTTGTATAAACTGCCTGTATGTTACAGATAATCCAATCTAAAAAATGAGAGATCAACCATTTGACCTACTATCTTATCTAAATCATTTTTTAGGTAGTCATGCGATCGTCTTGGAATCGCAGCAAATAGAGGAACTTCTTGCTGGAGTTGAAAAAGAAGTGCATAGCATGCGTATTTTTTTGGAAGCTCTAGTGAATACTGATTTATGGAAAAAGTGGGATCTCAATCCTAATCCATACAAGCCTTTGATTCTGATGGTCGGATCAGAAATTGATCGCATAGCAATCGCTCGTAATGAACCTGCATTCCACTCAAAAAAGCATATGATGGATGTATGTTTAATGCTTACTTATTTACTTAAACAGGAAGTAAACGCTAAAGATAATGGACCTCTGAGTCAAGCTTGGAAATCGTCTTCGCTAGAAAAGTGGCAACTCTTGCTTGCTGCAGCTTCTCATGACTTGGGTCACCCTGGCCTCATTAATATAGTTCCATTTGAATTAGAGCGGCAAAGCTTGAATTTCTTAGAGACTCTTTTATTGGAGGCTGGCTATGAGCCCGGAACAACTCAAGACATTCTAGATGCGATTACACCTTGGGTTTTGGCTACAGATCATGGGCAATATAAAGCTTTGTTAGAGCGCCTTTCTCTTCCATCAGCTCAGCATGAGGATTGCTTGGCGATGCTATTGGTTGAGGCGGATTTAGCTTCTAGCGTACTGCCCATCAGGGGTAAGCTGCTGACGGATCGTCTATGTGAGGAATGGGCAGAGCCTTATCCTGAAAAATCGATTGCTCTTCGAAATCAGGTGGGGTATCTTAAGTTCTTGACCAGTCTTCGATTTTTAAGTCCTCATTCTGCTGATGCTGGCATTTCTACAATCCTGCATAATTCCCTAACTCAACTTCGTTCTCAAATGCCATGAAGCTTCAATATCATATTTTTTCTTTACCTAAAATAGTTTATTGGCTATTAGTAATTTCTAATATCCTTTATGCAACTTGGCTTCATATTAGTTTTGGCTCATACTTAGCGTGGGATATTTCTGATTTAGCCGATAAAAATACTGCGCTCCTCGAAGATGTAGCGGCAATCTTCCAATTTGTTTTATTTGCGGTTACGGTTGATATGTCGATTCGCCACTTTGTGGTGCGCTTTAATCATGTAACCAAAGATAATCAAGTCCCGGCAATTTTGGTTCAAGCAGTAACAATCGTTTGTTACGGCGTCATTGGCCTGTTTGGTTTCATTGTGATGTACGACCATTCTGCTGGTCAGCTCTTAGCGGCTTCAGGTGCAATTGGTTTCGGTATTGTTTATGTTTTACGCGAGATGATCGCTGACATTGTTGCTTGTATTCAAATTCAGTCTGATGGCTTGATCAGTATTGGCGATCAGATCCAAGTGAGGGGCGAAGGCGGCGGGTATTACGAAATTGTACAAATGGATCGTCGTATGGTGACTATTAAGACAGTATTGCAATATACCGTTCGGGTCCCTAATCGCCGCTTTGTCAATCTTGACTTTATTAACCTCTCTAAGCAGTTAACTGAAATGGGGGCGCGCCGTGTTTTGGAATTGGATTTAGATTCTGGAAATGATGCAGACAAGGCGATTGAGCTCTTGAATCAAGCGGCGGAATACACCATTAAAAACAATCCTAATTTTTATCCTTGGTACCGCGCATTTCTAGTCAAGATCAATAACGGTGCCTACAATTTCTCTTTAGAGTACGAATGCAATCCGATAATGGACCCCCTTTGTTCAAATGGAATTGTGAACTTGGCTGTTGCTCGCTTCTTCAAGTTGGGCGGTATTAATATGAATTCAACTGTCGAGGTCTTTAAATCTTCAGAGATTGTTGACACTATTCAGGGCCGCATTAAAGATGTTTACCGCTTTGGTATTCTTAAGGCTTTGACTTTAGAACAGGTCACCTGTTTAACAGATGTAGCTCAGATTGTGAACTGTCGTACTAATCAGTTATTGATTGAAAAAGGACATACTGCAGATAGTATGTATATCTTGATCGAAGGCGGTCTGGAAGTCACCATTCCAAACGATCAAGGCGAGCAAATTGTTGTGGCAAGCATTTGGCCTGGAGAGTGCGTAGGCGAGATGTCCTTACTGACAGGTGAACCACGATCAGCCAATGTTCGTGCAAAAATCAATTCCACCTTGATCGAAATTACAAAGGCTGATATTGCCCCAATCTTTGAAAGTTATCCAGAGTTGATTGAGGAAATTTCCATTGTTTTAGAGCAACGTAAGGCGGCTAACCAGTTGTTATTAAACAAGCCACTGAAGCCCGATGATGTTCAAAAGAACATCAAAGTTCTGGCTAAGAAAATCCTGGGCTTCTTCTTTAACAAGGGTTAACCCGAGTCTCGGTCTTTCTTGCCTAAGCCACACCTTAATGCCGGGTCTAGACCTGGCATTTCTATTGCCATTCAGTCAAATCCCTCCAAAGGGAGGGGATGCCCTTTTCTTGGGCTTAGAGCAGGTATATTGACTTGAAAATTTGTTAATATCAATCGATGCTGGCATTGGCTTTTTGCCCCTTTAAAGCCAGCCTAAAAAACAAATCCAATTGGACGACACAATATGAGCTTAATGAATTCTTTTGCCAAATTAAATCTACGCACTAAATTAGTGATTGGCTTTACATCGGTAGTGACATTTGCAGTAGTGATTTCAGCGACGGCGTTTTATGGCCTCAATATGCTGCAAGAAAATACGCAAAAGATGTATGACAAGGATTTGATCGGAATTTCATTATTGCGATCCTTAAATCGGGATATCAACGTGATTGGTAGAACGGTCAATCGTATGGCTCTTGCGAATAGCTTCGGGGACGATGCTGCCACGCAAAAGGGTAAAGAGGCCATTACTAAAGTGAAGACGGATTTATTAGCCAATTACGAAAAAAGTAAAGGTACCATCATCCGCCCAGAATTAAAGGCGAAGATTGATGCGGTTGGGACAATGATTACCGATTATTTTGCTCAAGTTGATACGATAACGGCTGCTCTAGAAAGTAAAGGTGGAGCTTCGGCTGCATACAAAATTATTAGCTCTAAGGAGTATCAAGATAGTCTTGCTAAGGTCATGGCTGACATTAGGGATATCTCTGCGGTCAAGGTTGAAGGCGCAGCTAAGAATATGGAAGCGGCGGCCGCCGCCGCCGATCATATGAAGTGGTTGATTGGTGTCATGCTAGTAGCGGCACTCGTCATGTCTTTGATTATTGTCACTTTAGTCAATAAGTCGATTAATGATCCCATTACGAATTTGAAGAATGCTTTAGCTGATTTGGCTGCACAGCGTTTAGACACTAAAGTTCACAACACTGACTTTACCAATGAAATTGGCCAAATGGCCAAAGCTGTTGCAGAGTTGCAAGTCAGCCTGCAACATGCAGCTAAGTTGGCCGAAGCAGAGCGTGAAAATAACCGTGTCGCTGCAGAAACAACGAAAGAAATCGGTGGGATTATTTCTGCTGCGGCGGGTGGTGACTTCACCGCCGCTGTAAAAGTAGAAGGTAAAGAAGGTTTCTTCTTGGATATTTCTAAGCAAGTGAACCAACTGATTGAAACCTCTCGCAATGCTTTTAGGGCGATCTCTAAAAATGCTACAAGCTTGTCAGCTGCGTCTGAAGAGTTATCGGCAGTAAGTACCCAGATGAGCTCTAACGCAGAGGAAACCAATGCCCAGGCTGGTTCCGCATCGTCTGCTGCTACTCAGGTCAGCAGCAATATGCAAACCGTTGCTACTGGTGTTGAAGAGTTAAGCGTGAGTATTCGGGAGATTTCATCCAATGCGATTGAGGCCTCAGCTGTTGCAACTCAGGCAGTGAATGAAGCAAGGCTGACTGGCGATACGATGACAAAACTTGGCGCAAGTAGCCAGGAAATCGGTAGCGTATTGAAAGTGATTTCTTCGATTGCCGAACAAACCAACTTGTTGGCATTGAATGCGACGATTGAAGCGGCCCGTGCTGGTGAATTAGGCAAAGGCTTTGCGGTGGTTGCTAATGAGGTTAAAGAGTTGGCTGGTCAAACCTCTCGCGCCACTGAAGAGATTGGCGGCAATATCGCCAATATTCAACGCGATGTACAAGGCGCGATTGATTCGATTGCCTCTATCTCTGGCATTATTAATAAGATCAACGATATCTCTGGAATCATCGCTAGCGCCGTTGAGGAGCAAGCAGCCACAGCGAATGAGATTGGTCGCAGTGTTGCTGAGGCAGCTTCAGGTAGTACTGAAATTGCGCGCAATATTGACTCTGTCTCGACAGTTTCTAGAAATACGACAGAAGGCGCCAATAATTGCCAACAGGCCGCTCAAGATCTTTCTAGGATGGCCGCTGAACTGCAGAGTATGGTGAATAAATTCAAGGTAGAAGCCTGAGATCGGAAGAGATAT
>CAJARE010000088.1 GCA_903944255.1 uncultured beta proteobacterium | reverse complement strand
CTTAATCGTCAAATTTTATTAAAGCTCTTAATTGCAGCAGTGATGATGTTTGGCTTTGGCTATGCTTTGGTTCCTTTGTATAAGGCATTGTGTGAGGTCACCGGAATTAATGTTGTTACTAGTAAGAATAATTACGGTATCAGGGCCGTTAGTCCTAACAAGGTTGGGAATACTCAGGTTAACTATGCTCGAACAGTAACGATCGAATTTGACTCCAATAGTCGTGGGCCTTTTGCGTTCAAGCCTGTCAAGAACTTCTTGGAGGTGCATCCTGGTGAAATGATTGAGATTGTTTATGAAGTAACCAATAATCTCAGTCGCCCAGTGCGTGCGCAGGCAATACCAAGTTATGCACCTAAGAGCGCTACAGAGTTTTTTACTAAATTAGAGTGTTTTTGTTTTCAAGAGCAGACGCTGGCGTCAAATGAAATGAAGAAGATGCCAGTATTGTTTGTGATTGATGCGGGCTTACCTGATGATGTGAAAACAATCACTTTGTCTTACACCTTCTTTGAGCTTGGTTTGGGGGGTACTCCACCAGCGCCAAAATCTAAGGTGGTCTTATGAAAAAGAAAAGTAGTTTTATGCATTCTATGAAAGCCGTGATGTGGGGTTTTTTAGGAGTGCGTAAGAAGTCAGGCTTACAGGAAGATGTAGCTTCACTGAGTTTTGTGCACATTATTATTGCAGGTGTAGTTGGGGCCTTGATTTTTATGGCAACTCTTCTCCTGATAGTGAAACTAGTTGTGTCCCATTGATTATTTTTGATTGAATAGAGAGAATAAGATGTCATCCAATTCAACCCCGTACTACTTCGTCCCTAGTCTTTCTAGACATCCAGCAATGGCTGCTATTGGCCTGATTGCTTTTGGCTTTGGCATGTCCGGATGGGTTAATCAGGCTTCTTGGGGTGGCCCAGTTACTTTGGCGGGCGTATTGTGGATTTTGTTTGTACTCTACAAGTGGTTTGGCGACACGATAGCTGAATCAAACTCTGGCAAGAATGGCATCAACGTTGATATTTCATATCGCTGGTCGATGGCGTGGTTCATCTTCTCTGAAATCATGTTTTTTGCGGCCTTTTTCTCCGCATTGTTTTATGCCCGGAACATTGCAATGCCTTGGATGGGCGATGTAGAAAGCAAATTATTGTGGCCTAACTTCTCAGCAGTTTGGCCAAATGATGGTCCCGCTGGTTTGGTTGAGAAATTCACCACCATGGGTCCTTGGCCTATCCCTACGATTAATACTTTATTGCTCTTAAGCTCAGGCGTAACGATTACTATCGCTCACCATGCTTTAGTTGAAAACCATATGAAGAAAGCCATTTATGGCTTGGCTGCCACTGTCTTTTTGGGCTTTATCTTCTTGGGTTTTCAGGTTTATGAGTATTACCATGCTTACCAAGAATTGAACTTGAAATTAACGTCAGGTATCTATGGCTCAACGTTCTTCATGCTGACTGGTTTCCATGGCTTCCACGTATTCTTGGGCGGCACTATGTTAGCAATTGTTCTACGTCGCATGATTCGTGGTGACTTTACCTCTAAGCAGCACTTTGCTTTTGAGGGCGCTGCATGGTATTGGCACTTCGTTGACGTAGTTTGGCTTGGCCTCTACATCGCCGTTTACTGGATGTAAGCTAGATAAAAATCGGGGCGTTAAGCCCCGATTGATTTTTAGGCATTCTATTTTTTGTATCTAGTTTTAGTTTGTGCCTACTTTGATGCCAGTAGCTTGAATCAGGCCAAAGTAGTGGGCTAATAAAATCCCGATGAATAAGGCAAGTGATAGCCCAATGCGTAGCATCAGTGAGCGAACCATTCTGGGGCTATTACCCCGATCTTTCATCATGTAATACAAGGCTGATCCTAAGCTAGCCACAATCATTAGTAGGACAATTGGAATAATCCACTTCATCTCAAATCCTTAACTTGAATAATCTTTTTACTGCCCTCATTACTAAGCGCATAGTTGCTACTGTATCAGCCCTGCTAGTCATTGCAATTGCTTGTGGAGCTGGTTATTGGCAATTGAGTAGGGCGAATACGAAAATTGCTTTGGCTGCCAATTTATTGGCGCGCCAACAAATGCCTATTTTGAATGCCAATAATGGAGCCTGGACTTTTACTGAGGCTGCTGAGCGTAGGATGATTGCTCGTGGCCGATACATTCCAGATGCGGCTATATGGCTAGATAACCGCCCAAGGCCAGTACCAGTTGGCGGGGCTGGTAATCCTGCACAAGCGGGTTTTTATCTCATAATGCCTTTTAGATTGGAAGGTCTTGATGAGGTTCTTTGGGTGAATCGTGGATGGGCGCCACGCAATCAAGAAAATCGAGAGTCTTTGCCAACAGTTAAAACGCCAGCAAACACCATCAATATTGAGGGCATTGTATTTGCCCACCCTGGCAAGGTATATGCCTTAGGCGATGCTAAAGGTCCTGTTGATGCTAGTAAGCCTCGTATCGAACAAAACTTCGATCTAGAGGGCAATGGCAAGCTATATGGTTGGACTCAAAGCCCATTTATTTTGCGTGAGAATGACACAGGTATCGATGATGGCCTACTTAGAGAGTG
>CAJARE010000087.1 GCA_903944255.1 uncultured beta proteobacterium | reverse complement strand
GACTCTTCATGTAACCAGTATGTGAAAGCGTGACCACCATATCTTGTGGCGTAATCAAATCTTCTGTGAAGAGTTCAGTAGCATTCATTTCAATAAATGAACGGCGCCCTGAATCACCACCTGCAATACCAAACTCTGATTGCACCTCTTTCAATTCAGATTCGATAACAGAAGTAACGCGCTCTGGCTTAGCCAATAAATCTAACAAGTCAGAAATCTCAGCCATCACTTCTTTGTACTCATTAACAATCTTATCTTGCTCAAGACCAGTCAAGCGTTGTAAACGCATTTGCAAAATTTCTTGCGCTTGACTATCAGAGAGACGATACAAGCCAGTGGTTTGCATCCCGTACTCAGGCAGCAGACCATCTGGACGATATGCATTACGGCCACCTGGAGTGTCGGTCTCAGCACGCGCCAACATCTCACGTACCATCGATGAATCCCAAGCTTTGCCCATCAACTCTTGCTTAGCAATGACTGGGTTTGCCGCAGCTTTGATAATGGCAATGAACTCATCAATATTCGCTAAGGCAACTGCTAAACCTTCTAAGACATGGCCACGTTCGCGCGCTTTACGTAATTCAAAAATCGTACGACGTGTAACCACTTCACGACGATGTTGCAAGAAGTACTCAAGCATCTGCTTCAAGTTCAACAAGCGTGGTTGGTTATCCACCAAGGCCACCATGTTCATGCCGAAGTTATCTTGCAGCTGAGTGCTCTTATATAAATTATTCAGAACAACTTCAGGCACTTCACCGCGTTTAAGCTCAATCACAACACGCATACCTGACTTATCTGATTCATCACGCAAATCAGAAATGCCTTCTACTTTTTTCTCATTCACTAACTCAGCAATACGCTCGAGTAAGTTCTTTTTATTCACTTGATATGGCAACTCGTCCACGATGATCGCTTGACGAGCACCTTTATCAATATCTTCAAAGTGAGTCTTAGCGCGCATCACCACTCGGCCACGGCCGGTGCGGTAACCCTCGCGGACGCCCTGAACACCATAGATGATGCCGGCGGTCGGAAAATCTGGGGCAGGAATGATCTCAATGAGCTCGTCGATCGTGCATTCTGGGTTGTGAAGCACATGTAAACAGGCTGTGACGACCTCATCCATGTTGTGAGGGGGTATATTAGTCGCCATACCCACCGCAATGCCAGAGCTGCCATTAATCAGCAAATTAGGCACTTTTGCAGGAAGAATCAGGGGTTCTCTCTCGCTACCATCGTAATTTGGCCCAAAATCAACGGTTTCCTTGTCCAAATCAGCCAAAAGCTCGTGGGCGATCTTACGCAGACGGATCTCTGTATAGCGCATCGCAGCAGCATTATCACCGTCCACAGAGCCAAAGTTGCCCTGTCCATCAATCAGCATATAGCGGAGAGAGAAATCCTGGGCCATTCGAACAATGGTGTCGTACACCGCAGAATCACCGTGCGGATGGTATTTACCGATCACATCGCCAACTATACGGGCAGATTTTTTGTAAGCTCGGTTCCAATCGTTGTTTAATTCATACATAGCGAATAAGACCCGGCGGTGAACCGGTTTGAGGCCATCGCGCACGTCTGGCAGGGCTCTGCCGACGATGACGCTCATTGCGTAGTCCAAATAGGACCGCCGCATTTCGTCTTCGAGGGATATTGGTAGTGTTTCTTTAGCGGCTTGTTCCATCTTGAAATAATATCATTTTGATGACAGGGGACCCCTATGCTAAGATTCTGTCAGTTTGTACGAAATTGAGATGTGTCGCTTTGCGGTCTTTTGCTTCAAAGTAGGGCGAATTACATTTAAGTTTGACTTTAATTTTAAAAAAGAGATTTTGAGGACTAAAAATGAATAAAACCCTAAAACTGCTACTTGCTGGCGTAATTTCTGTTGCTGCTACTGCTACTTCTGCTCAAAACGTTGATAACTGGGTAAACAGTACTGGTACCAACTGGAGAAACGGCGATGGCACATTGTGCTGGCGTGATGCCAACTGGACACCTGCAACTGCCTCTAAGGGTTGTGACGGTGCTTTGGTCGCTAAGCCTGCTCCTGCTAAACCTGCTGCTAAAAAACCAGCTCCTGCCGTTACTCAAAGCAAGATCACCTTGCAAGCTGACACCCTTTATGACTTCGACAAAGCAACATTGAAGCCAGAAGGCAAAGCTACTTTGGACAAGATTGCTAGAGATTTGAGCAAGATCAAGTTAGAAGTCATCATCGCCGTAGGTAATACAGACAGCGTTGGTACAGATGCATACAACATGGCCCTTGGTCAGCGTCGTGCGCAATCTGTTAAGGCTTACCTGACAAGCAAAGGTGTTGACGGTAGCCGTATCTACACAGAATCAACAGGCGAGAGCAATCCAGTTGCAAGCAATGCAACTGCTGAAGGCCGCGCTAAAAACCGCCGTACTGACATCGAAGTTGTTGGTACAACCGCTGCTAAGAAGTAATTCGTTTTACCTTTAAAAAAGCCCGCTAACGCGGGCTTTTTTATTTCCGCTATATTGATGGACTTCTTCAATAGCTTTAATTACTCCCTTTTTCAATATGAATGTAGACCAATCGGAAATCGCTAAATTTAGCGCCCTAGCCCATCGCTGGTGGGACCCCAATAGCGAATTTAAGCCTCTACATGCTATCAACCCCCTGCGCCTTTCCTGGATGAAATCTTTTGTCAATTTCGAGGGCAAGAAAGTAGTTGATATTGGTTGCGGTGGTGGTATTTTGGCCGAATCTATTGCTCAATCAGGCGCTGATACGACTGGCATTGATCTCTCAGAAAAAGCCCTTAAGGTCGCTGAGCTACATGCCTTGGAAGTGGGCGCAAATCTGACCTATCGCGCTATTTCAGCAGAAGATTTGGCCCAAGAACAGCCAGAGCAATATGATGTGGTGACGTGTATGGAGATGCTAGAGCATGTACCCGATCCAGCCTCTGTGGTTCGTGCATGTGCCGCATTATGTAAGCCTGGTGGCACCTTATTTTTTAGCACCTTAAATCGCAACCCTAAATCCTATTTATTTGCCATTATTGGCGCGGAATACATCCTTAGATTACTTCCCAAGGGCACCCATGAGTACGCGAAGTTCATCAAACCTTCTGAGTTAGTTCACTTTACGCGGGCTGCCAGCTTAGAAATGTTGGGAATGAAGGGTTTGGTTTACAACCCTGTTACTCAGGTTTATAGCTTGAATGATGATGTCGACGTGAACTACATGATTGCAGTACGTAAATGACGGAATCAAAAAGTGCCGTAAGCCCTTTTCATGGGGTCTTCTTTGATTTAGATGGCACTTTGGCAGATACGGCACCTGATTTAGTCGCAGCTACCAACCAGCTACTAATCGCGCGCAATCTTGCTCCCAAACCTTATGAATTATTGCGCCCTCATGCATCTGCTGGTGCACGAGGCCTTCTTCATGGCGCCTTTGGTATCACTCCAGAACACCCTGATTTCATTGATTTACGAGATGAGTTTTATCTGAACTATGAAAAAGCCTTGCTCGTCCACAGTAAATTATTTGATGGAATGGATGATTTGCTGAAAGCAATGGAAGAGGCAAATCTTCCCTGGGGAATCGTTACCAATAAAAGTGAGCGCTTCACTAATCCACTTACTAATCTGATGGGATTGCATGAAAGGGCCGTCTCAACGGTTTCCGGTGATACAACACCGCATGCAAAACCGCACCCTGAACCGATTTTGCATGCCGCCAGAATCGCCAATATCGATCCTACAAAATCTATTTATGTGGGTGATGACATTCGTGATGTGATTGCAGGTAAAGCGGCAGGCATGTTGACGGTTGCGGCAGCTTATGGCTACTGCGGTTGCAAAGAGCCTCCTGAGGTCTGGGGCGCAGATTACCTTATTTATCACCCCCTCGATTTATTAGAAATCATCTTCCCTAATAGGGGATAACAACACTTCCAAAAGATATTGGGCAATTTAAAGCTAGCGGCTTTAAAATAGAGCCCTCTTATGCATCAACATCGGGGTCGACATGGTTTCGACGTGGATTACAAAGCATCAAGGGCATACCGAGGACCCGTTATCTCGTAAATCAATGGGAATGTAATAACTGCTAACGACGAACGTTACGCACTAGCCGCTTAATTGCGGTT
>CAJARE010000086.1 GCA_903944255.1 uncultured beta proteobacterium | reverse complement strand
ATGCTGTTGTGGAATGGCGCTTGTATTGTTCATGATGAATTTAAGGCTGCTGAGCTCGAGATTCTGAAAGCGGCTCATCCTAAGGCCATGATTCTGGTGCACCCTGAATCACCTCAAGGAGTAGTAGATTTAGCAGATGTTGTTGGCTCTACCTCCGCCATGATTAAGGCCGTAGTGGAAGGGTCTGCTACTGAATATATTATTGCTACTGACAAAGGCATCTTGCATCGGATGCGCCAGTTGGCCCCTAATAAGAAATTGATTGAAGCGCCGACTGCCGGTGATAGTGCTACTTGCAAGAGCTGTGCTCACTGCCCCTGGATGGCTATGAATGGTTTACAAGGAATCTTAGATTGCCTTGAGAATGCCTCTGGTGAAATTTTCATTGAAGAGTCGGTGCGTACTAAAGCATTGACCTGTATTGATCGTATGCTCGACTTCACCAAGCACCATCCTGATCTCCTCGCCAAAGCACAGCATGGCTTTGTGAAGAATATTGGCGCCGCCTAATTAAACTAATGTTAGATTGAATACCGATGTTTGAATACAACGAGTCTCTAGAGCAAGCGCGTCAACGCAATATTGCTGATGCCCTCATGGAAGATATTGGGACTGGTGATTGGACTGCCAAGCTTGTTCCAAGCAAGTCTGTTCAAGCACAACTCATAGTTCGCCAAGAAGCGGTACTTTGTGGCATAGATTGGTTTGAAGGTACGCTCAAGAAATTAGACCCACATGCCAAAGTCACATGGTATTACGTCGAAGGCGATCTCATGCAAGCTAATACCAAGGTATGCGATATTGAGGCTGACTCGCAGGCCCTCCTTTCTGCTGAGCGTACTTGCATTAATTTTTTACAGACTCTCTCTTGGACTGCCAGCATTACCCGCCAACATGTAAAAGCGATCGCAGGCGTAAGTCCAAATCCTAAAGCTTGCGCTGTACTAGATACTCGCAAGACCATTCCAGGTCTACGCCAGGCTCAGAAATATGCTGTACGTATCGGTGGCGGCCAAAACCAGCGGCTTGCCTTATGGCACGGCATCCTGATTAAAGAAAACCATATTGCTGCTGCAGGCAGTATCACTGCAGCGCTCAAGAATGCTACTGCGCTTAATGCTGGGGTAGATATTCAGATTGAAGTAGAGAGCTTTCCTGAATTAGAAGAGGCTTTAGCAGCAGGCGCTAAAAGTATTCTGATTGACAACTTCACCACTGATCAAATGAAGCAAGCGGTAGCCTTAACTGCAGGACGTGCATTACTAGAAGCATCCGGTGGAATTAATCTCGATCAGATGCGTGCGATTGCAGCTACGGGAGTAGATCGTATTTCCCTTGGTAAGTTAACTAAGGATGTCTATGCAGTAGATTTTTCGATGAGAATTCTAGGCTAAGTTTCTTTGTCCTTATAAATCAACTGCTTTTCTAAAGCATTACGGATAAATTCAATATTATTTCTTAGGTTATAACAGTCAGCCGTAGCTAGTTTTGAGGCTTTCGAGCACAATACTTTGCGCTCCATCTCATTGAGCACCTCAATATATTCATCACGACGTCCTGGGTCAAATGTAGCAATCGTGTTTTGCTCAAATGCCTCCAACTGCTTGTAAACATGATTAATCTGTTTGCGAGCAAGATTCACTCGGTAGTTAGGAATGGATTT
>CAJARE010000085.1 GCA_903944255.1 uncultured beta proteobacterium | reverse complement strand
ACACAGGCTCCCAAGAAAATGGGTCTGTCACAGCGGGGCTTTGCAAGGGCTGCGATGTAGATAGGGCTTTGGAGACGGCACTCACTACCGCGTTATTTTCCGATGGCTTACAGAGTTGACTAGCCAATACACTGATCAACACAAAAACAATGAGCACCAACCCAATCATGATGATGATTTTCTTACTACTCATCTAGCCCCCTCATCCTTTCATGATCCATATTTTCTACAGCTTTGGAATCTTCTTCAAATCTACCTGAATCGTTGCGCCATACTGCGCATTCAAACCAATCACCGAGCGTAGTGGTAAATGCTCTTTCTCAGAGAACCACACCTCAAATGTTGCAGTGTCATCCTTAGATGTCGTTTTGTAATATCGAATGGCTTTGACCTTGGCACCATCAAATGGAAACTCCCAAGCCTCACCTCGAACCAAGGTGTAGTTCTTTAATGAGCGACCGTCTGTGACTGGCAACACGATCGATTTAGCAGGCAAATCACGGCCAATAAACTGATAACCTACAGTGACCATGTCCAGCAATCGACCTGTGTAAGGCGCAGTACCTGTTGGGGGCTTTTGAGAGGATATCTTATAAAAATTAACAATGCTCTTAGGCGCATCCACCTTGGCAATCAGTAGCTCAGTATTGCCGCGCTTTTCTTGATAGGTGTTAGTGAGCAATCCATTGGGGCCATTGCTACCGACAGAATCTCGAATCAATTTTTGGTCTTGTAGCACCGTTGAAAGCACCGAGCCTAGAGTGCCAATAGAATTAATGTGATAACGATCCTTGCTGATATTGACTTTTTCTACCACGGTAGCCACCTGCATTGAGCCCTTTACCAAATTAAAGACTTGCTCATAAGGACTGGGCGCTTCGCCGGATTCTTTCAGATAGGCTGCACGCTTAGAAGGATCGGCAGTAATTTTCAGGTCGTACTCAAATTGGGCTGTTTGGGCAGCAACACTACAGCACAAAGAGGCAAAGATGGTAAAAATGGTGATGCTGCATACGCTATTTGAATTGAAGGTATTTTTCATGGTCATAGTGTACAAAAAATATCAGAATTTATATGAAAACATTGGCTATGCGAAATACTTACCGATAGCGCCGAACCAAAGCCATTAAGCGAATGGTGATTTACATTGCCAGCTCCTTACGGATATCAGCCATGAATTGCTGCTGCTGAATATCAGCAGCTAAGACTGTTGAGGGTGAAAAGTTAAT
The DNA here is from genome assembly GCA_903944255.1 of uncultured beta proteobacterium. Lineage (GTDB taxonomy): Bacteria > Pseudomonadota > Gammaproteobacteria > Burkholderiales > Burkholderiaceae > Polynucleobacter. The sequence continues at coordinate 474 of CAJARE010000085.1, read as the reverse complement.
ATCCCTGACTGCATAGATTTGCGTCTCGGGAATGAGCTCATTCCCATGCTTGTCATAAACCCGAAAACCACCACATCATTTAGCCCATAGGCTGATATTTGACCAGTACTGATAATAGAAGCAATTTGACTACTAGGAGCATCTTGCAAGATCCCTACAATCAGATCGGCATCGACTGGAGCAATAGCTACCTTCACATCAATATAGGTCAGGATATTAAATTGCAGTTGACCCAACAATGTCTAAGAGGGATAGCCTGTAATGGCCACTGCCTTATAAGGTAAGTAAGTTTTTTTAGTTTGGTAGAGACTGCAACCACTCAAAGTTAAACACAACACCAACACCAATGCCAAGCAAAAATAATCGTTTGGGCTTGGATTGGGAGCTAGCAAACGGGGTATGTTAAATAATTGCCAAACAATTAATGTACTTTTTAATGTTTATCCATAAACGTACATACAAGCATACATCTTT
>CAJARE010000084.1 GCA_903944255.1 uncultured beta proteobacterium | reverse complement strand
CGGATCTCAAAATCCATGCCTTTTTCGAAAAGCACCAAACGGCAGCGTTGCGAGAATGGGCAGTTAGTACCCGAGTACAACACCATCATAAATTTATTTCCTTAAATTTCTAATTCAATACATCAAACGCACAACAAACAGCGGCCTTAATCTTTCACCAACGGACACCAATCAAGATGCCCAAACAAGCCATTAGTGAATATCTTTCCAATATGCTTTATTCAAACGCCATGCCACGAGAGTGAAAATCGCTAAGAACAAGAGCACTACAACACCAATGCGCTTACGCTCAAGTTGCACTGGCTCAGCCATCCAGGACATGAAAGCAACTAAGTCAGCAATATTATCGTCATACTCTTGCGGCTTCATCACACCTGGAGTGAGTTGCTCAAAGCCTACGAATACTTTTTCAGTTCTACTTTGATCATGCGGATCTTTACGTTCCTCAAACTTAGCAGCACGTTCGCCCTGTAACTGCCAGAGCACATGGGGCATACCCACGTTTGGATACACTAAATTATTCCAACCAGTTTGGGTTGTATCGTCTTTGTAAAAAGTACGGAAGTAGGTATAGAGCCAATCAGTACCGCGTGCACGAGCTTCAACAGAAAGATCTGGTGGGGTCTTACCGAACCAAGCTTTACCTTCTTTTGGCGTCATGGCAATAGTCATCAAATCGCCGACCTTAGCGTCAGTCAAAATCAAGTTATCTTTAATTTGCTGATCGGTCAGGCCAATGTCGCGCAAGCGGTTATAACGCACGCTAGTGGCTGAATGGCAGTTCAAGCAATAGTTCACAAATATCTTTGCGCCATTTTGTAATGAGGCATTGCTATTGACGCGGTTGGGCGCAGCATCTAATGGAAAGTCACCTTCACTGGCATTAGCCGTCATGCCAAAACCAATAACAGCAACCATAACGCTTGCTTGACAGATGCCCATCAAAGTTTGCAAAATTCGTTTCATACTAGTTCCTAATATCTCAGCGTGAATTAATGGGGCTTAAAGGTAACGCGCGTTGGAACCGGCTTGAAGGTGCCAAGCTTGCTCCAGAACGGCATTGCCAAGAAAAATCCCAGGTAATAAATAGTACAAATCTGAGAAATCTTTTCAAACAATGGTGATGGTGGCTGAATACCCAAGTAACCCAAAATCACAAAGGTCACCACAAAGATTCCATAAATATATTTATGGAATTGTGGACGGTAGCGAATGGACTTCACTGGAGAGTAATCTAACCAAGGCAAGAAGAACAAAATCACCACAGAACCCCCCATGATGACAACGCCCCAAAACTTTGCATCAAACACATAAAAGCCAACAGCTAAAATTAATGCAATAGCTACGCAAGCGCCCTTGACCTTTATATCTTTAGATTGAAGAGCAAACATTCCCAAAATCACTGCTAAGAAAATCCACAAAGGAAATAGGAAGTTTGTTGTCGTAGCGCGCAACATAGAGTAAAACGGCGTGAAATACCAAACTGGCGCAATATGTGTTGGCGTAACAAATGGATTTGCTGGAATGAAGTTATTCGCTTCTAAGAAGTAACCGCCCATCTCTGGTGCAAAGAAAACAATGGAAGCAAAAATAATCAAGAAACCACCTAAATACATGACGTCATGAACGCTGTAAAAAGGGTGGAAAGGAATGCCGTCTAAAGGAATACCTTTTTCATCAACCGTATCTTTAATCTCTATACCATCTGGATTGTTTGAGCCAACCTCATGCAATGCAAGAATATGCGCTGCTACCAGACCAATTAACACTAACGGAATAGCAATCACGTGGAATGCAAAGAAACGGTTTAAGGTTGCGTCGCCCACAACGTAGTCTCCCCGCAACCATAAGGATAGGTCTGGACCAATCAATGGAATCGCAGAGAATAAATTGACAATAACCTGGGCACCCCAATAGGACATTTGGCCCCATGGAAGCAAGTATCCAAAGAATGCTTCACCCATTAAGGCCAAGAAAATCGCGCAACCAAAAATCCAAATCAGTTCACGCGGCTTACGATAAGAGCCGTAGATCAAACCACGAAACATGTGCATGTAAACCACTACGAAGAACATTGAAGCGCCAGTCGAATGCATATAGCGAATGAGCCAGCCGAATGGAACCTCTCGCATGATGTATTCAACAGACTCAAATGCCTTGGCAGCATCAGGCTTGTAGTTCATTGTTAAGAAAATGCCAGTAATGATCTGAATTGCTAAAACAACAATCGCTAAAGCACCAAAAATATAGAAAAAATTCAGGTTTTTAGGTGCGTAATACTCGCTCATATGCCTCTTGAAGGCCTCAGTCACTGGTAGCCTTGAGTCAACCCAAGCCATTAGCTTTTGAGCTACAGGAGCGTCCGCAGGGACTTCTTTCTCATGAAATGCCATTTATCTCTCCTTAGGCCTTCTTATCGTCGCCGATCAGAATCTTGGTATCGCTCAAATACATATGGGGCGGTACTTCAAGGTTATCT
>CAJARE010000083.1 GCA_903944255.1 uncultured beta proteobacterium | reverse complement strand
GCCTTAAACCTAATCGCCTTTATTTTCCTAGCAGGAAGCTCGCCTTCGAATAATGCGATTCGTCTCAAACTCAAGCATCCCATGATTTTGGGTGTCAAAGTATGGGCTTTAGCGCACTTGCTATCGAACGGCACTCTAGTCAATCTCATCCTGTTTGGTGCCTTCTTAATTTGGGCCGTACTCGATTTTCGTTCAGCCAGAAAGCGCCCTGTTCATATCCCCCAACAGGCTCAAGTGAGTACAAAAGCAACTGTGATTACCATCGCTTCTGGAATAATCCTCTGGATCATTTTCATATTTGGTTTACACCAATTCTTAATTGGAGTCTCTCCTCTTGCTCAGCTGTCTTGAGCATTCTTTTGAATTCATCTGGTATGTGCACTCAGGGGGTCTTCATCAGCCTCCTGTTGACTCTAGCTTTATGTGGATGTGATGCCCAAGCCCCAAAAGTGGAAGCTATAGATAGTCAGAGTAAAACATTGTCATGCTCTCTCAACGGTAGCCCCATTCAGATATTGATTACTAAAGACTCTCTTGATGCAAGCCTACTCTATGAGGGTAAAGAGCTCAAGGTGAACCTGCTAGAGGTAAAAGATTTTTATCAGATATTGATGCGCTTTGATGCGCAAATTGGGCAACTCAAAATTAATAAGCTGGGTAATGAGTTGACTCAGGTCAAAAGTGGTAGCGAACAAACAACTGCTTGTGTGGCAGAATTAAAAAAACCTTAGGGTAATATTTTTATCCTCATATTATTAGGGCAAACATCATGAGAAAAAATCACTACATTATTGGCTTACTCGTTTTCTGTTGCTCACTAAATTTGGCTATGGCTCAAGCAGAACCAAAGCCAGTAGCACCCATTAAGACAATTGCCTCATTAGATGTTGCTCGATATCAAGGCACTTGGTATGAGATTGCAAAATTTCCTAATTGGTTTCAGAGAAAATGTATCGCCGATACCAATGCGACCTATAAGATCAAAGAGGATGGCAATGTGAGCGTTACCAATCGCTGCACATTTGAGGGCGGAGGAAAAGGCGAAGCAATCGGTACCGCAAGGCAAATTGGTGCTCCTACTTCCCCAATTCTGGAGGTGCGCTTTGCGCCAGATTGGCTCGCTTTTTTGCCAATGGTCTGGGGTGATTACTGGGTAATTGATATTGATCCCGAATACCAGTTGGCCGCAGTGAGCGACCCCGGGAGAAAATATCTCTGGATACTCTCCCGCACTAAGACGGTAGAGCCCAGCAAATACCAGGCGCTTCTCGGTCGCCTAGTGAACGATAACGGCTTCAGCCTTGAGCAGCTGAGCCTGACACCACAAAATTAAACTGAGAACAAGAATTTAATAAAGGTAATTCCGATAATCAAGCCTGAAAATGCAACGATCCCGATCACATACATCTTGCCAGTTTTATTTCTTAAGGTTGTTGCGCTGTTATCTCTCATAATTCCACTTCCCTTCAGTAGTTAAAGCTGATTAAAAACTGCTACTAAATTACTATCTCTACCGCTTCTACTTCTTAAACTTTTGCAAAACCCAATAAATGGGCGGTATCTTTTAAGAAAATCTTCACGTGCGCCATAGGGTCACGACGAACGAGTTTCTTATTCATATACGATTCAAATGTTAAGCGTTGAACGTCTTTATCTTCACACATCTTAACAAAGCGCTCGCGACGTTTATCGTTGCTATACCAAAAACGCTGCATGATTCCGAGCACCAAAAATACTGTGCCGTGTTCTTTCATAAATTTTTTACGAGCTTTTGCCAATACTTTTCCGTTACCAGTCACTAGTAGGTCTTCTACCGCTTCTGCAGCCACACGACCACCATACATGCCGTAGTAAATTCCTTCACCCGAAGCAGGCGCCACCACACCAGCAGCATCTCCAGCCAAAATAACATCTCTACCGTTATCCCATTTCTTTAGGGGCTTCATTGGTAGCGGCGCTCCTTCATGGCGGAGCATTTCAGCATTCTCTAGGCCAGTTTGTTTTTTGAGAGCTTCTACTGCACTTCTTAAAGAAAAGCCTTTGTCAGCAGTGCCTGTGCCAATACTCATGGTGGTTCCATGAGGAAAAATCCAGCCATAAAAATCTGGGGATAAAGCGCCTTGATAAAACACATCGCAGCGTGAGCCGTCAAAACCCGCTGGTGGGTTTTCAGGAACTTTAACGATCTCGTGATAGGCGAAGACATATTCCACATCTTTAGCGCCCGGGATAGCCTGACGGCCTACTCCTGATTTTGCGCCATCTGCACCAATCACTGCCCTGGCACGAACGGCTACGGTTTCATCAGGAGCGCCATGCTTGCCCCGCACGACATAGTGCACAACTGAGACTCCATCTGGATCTCTAGTGAGTTTCTCAAAGATGCCGGTTCTTCTTTCAGCGCCATCATTAGCGGCACGAACGCGCAAGAATTCATCAAACTTATCGCGATCGACCATGCCCACAAAGCCGCCCTCAATATGCATATCTACCGCCTTATCTGACGGAGCAATCATTCTGGCGCAATTGGCCTTTGCTACTAGCAGCTCATCGGGGATTTCAAAATCTTTAATTAAGCGGGGAGGTATAGCGCCACCGCAAGGCTTAATGCGGCCCATGCGATCTAATAAGAGGACTTTTCGACCTTTCTTTGCGAGATCACTTGCAGCTGTAGCTCCAGTAGGGCCACCGCCAACCACAACGACTTCAAAAGTTTCTAGAGCACTCATTTTCATCTCCATCATACTCAGTTAATTGTTTCAGTTAATTGATTGATTTACTACACACCCACTAAATGACTCGACATCTTGCTTGTTTGTTTTTGCGTACGGGTCTGATAAGACAAGTAGGCAGCCACAACAAATAAAACACCTTCTAAGAAAAAGACAAAAGCATAGGCAGAAGCAGGATCACCTAAAACAATCCTCGCAATATCGCTTAAACCAGTCCCAATGATTCCACCTAAACCAAAGGCCATCGCTTGTGATGCCCCCCAAATACCCATACGAACACCCTCACGCCGTGCACTGCCGATGCTAGCAAATTGCATCATTGACCCGATAGCAGCAATCGAAAAGGCGCCATTAAAGATGCCCAATAGGAAAACGGCCACCTGAAAGAAAATGACGTTGGCAATCGGGCCTGATAAAACCAGACCTAACATCGCCAAGGCTGAAGCCAGACATCCGCCAATCGTCCAAGTGCTCAATGACGTTAAAGTCTGAGATTTAGCCTTGCTCGTAATAAAAGCTAAAAAGAGCATTCCAATGAGTACGCCACCGTTTTGCAAGCCAGATAATGTCGTTGTCTCTGCGGGTGAGAACCCAAAGGCAACGGCTGCAAAAGGTTCTAAGATCAAATCTTGTGAGCTATAAGCCAACATGGATACGAAGACGAACCAGGTAAACGAACGCACTCTACTCTCTTTCCAGACCTCAGCAAAGGCTTCACGAAAACTCACTTTTAAAGGAGCAGCTTCTAAATCAGCTTCTTCTGCATTGCTAATAACCTTCTGAGTTTTAGCTACTGGAGATTCCATGCCCCAGATCGCCAAGAATGTCACTATCACTGCAATCACCGATACAGTCGACGAAATAATTAATAGGCGCTCAAATGAAAATGGTGTGAGAAACTTTCCACTGACGCTGGCTGTAAACGCAAACCCAAAAATCATCATCAACCAAACGCAAGTTGCAGCGGCAGCCTTCTTTTTAGGCTCCACTCGTTTTGCTAGCAGCACCAGCAATGCAGTGCCACTAGAACTGACACCAATACCAATCATTAAAAAGGCAACGGTTGCCAGTGCAATACCTAAAACAACTGAGTGACTTAACAGGATTGTGGAGACAGCAGCCAATACGCCGCCACTAGCCAATATCAATATTCCTCCACGTATCCATGGGCTTGCTCTACGCGTTTGATCGGAACCAAAACCCATGCGGGGGCGGATTAACTGAATAAAATAATGGATTGCTACTAATGCGCCGGGCAAAATTGCAGGTAGAG
>CAJARE010000082.1 GCA_903944255.1 uncultured beta proteobacterium | reverse complement strand
TTTCCCTACCGTTGGTTATGCAAATCCCACCTGGGCTATAGCTGCTCTTGGGATGCGCTTGGGCGACCATTTAAATGCCGTCATGAAAAAGGCCGCCTAAGATGAATCGCCGGCAATTTCTTTGGTCTACGACCGCATTAGTTGCAAGCAGTCTTGTTAGTAAGTTCGTGGGCGCACAAACAGCTGATCCTAAAAGCACTGCGCCCCTTACTACACCAGTTAAAATTGAAGGCAATATCGGCTTTAACGCTGGGTGGGTGATACCGCTGGAAGATCAAAAAGCATTATTAGAGCTCGAAGCGCAAAAAAAGAAAGCTGCCGAGGCCAAAGACGCTAGTACTAAGCCAGCCGCTCCTGCGGCTCCAGCAATTACAGAGGCTAGTGGCAAAGCAGCGAAAAAAACCTGGGGCGAAAAGGCTCAAGGCTGGGTAGATTCAGTTAAGTCTTGGTTTTAAGGGCATCCCGGCGTATACCGCCTGGACCCGTCACTCAGTTCGTACACCAAGCATGTTTGCGCCTTTCCATCTGCACTTTTTACCTCTTGCACCTGTAGACCGGCACCCTCGATTGCATTGAGGCTGCCAGCAATATAAGGCCCTTGCGGAATACTCAAGGCAATATAAGCTGGGGAATTTTCTGCGGTGTACACGAATGGGATTGAAACAGCGGACCCAGAGGAAGTCCGCATGATCAATTCAGCTTTGCCGCGAACATCCTTTGTGCCATTAGGTGCTCCGACAAAAATACTGAGGCCACGCAAGAGTGCGGGCCGCTCGGCTTGATGGGGACTCAAGAAAACCGTAATGGGTTCTTTAGGGCTTAAAGGAGCGCTCCAGCTTAGTGGGCCAGATAAAATAGTGCTTTGTTCGGCCATGAAATAATAGCGCTGCAACAGCAGCTGACTCGTAAAAGCCAGTGAAGTAAAACTCAGCAGTGCGAGTAATAGTAAGGAGCTAGTTTGCCGCAGAGCAGGCTTTAGCTGGCGTATTTCTAGGCCTTGGGTAAAGGCGACCGCGATCAATAAAACTGGAATAAAAAAGTAACGCCCTTGTACCCCAAGAATGGTCTTAGCGGGATGTGGCGTCCAGGAAATGAGTAGTGATGCCATCACTATCGCCATGGAAATAAAAGCACACAAGAGTAACGCCCATTGTGCAGAGCGGTCTAGGGTATTGACGCGTAGGGTAATGCTGGAGAGAAAAAGTAACACCAGCAGGCCACCTAAAACGATGTACTGATCTTTTGGAAGGCTTGCATCAAGCCAACCAAGCACGCCTATAAAAGAGGTTGCATAGGACTTGAGGATAACGGGATTAGAAAGTGTGTTCCATAGAACCTCCACTAAGGCGATGGGATGCGTGAGGTAAAAGATGAGTATTTCAGAAGGCGCTAAAGAGGAGCGCACCCGAATGTCGACTACTGTACGCAAGGAAGCTAGGATCCAGGTAAGTGAAAATAAAAGTACTCCAAAGCCCGACCAGCGATAGCTGATGTTTTTTGTATATCGGTAAGCAAGAAATAAAAATAAAATGAGTGGTAATACGTGCATGCGACTTGTGGCAAGAAGAGCAATAACAATCGGCAGCACTACCGTTATCCAAATCGGTGCTTTTTCTTTTTCGTGGCTCACTTTTAAAAAGAGGGCGATCACCACAAGGGATAGGGCATGCGCAATACCATCGAGGCTAGCAGAGCCTATTTGAAATAGGCTCATGGGTAAAATAAAGAGCGCCAAGCTTGCAGCTGAGAATTGATAGAGTGAAAGCGCCCAATAGATCAAGAAACAGGTTGCCAATAGCGCAGCGAATTTAGCTAATTGATATGACGTATGGACACTTAGGTCTAGAGCCTCACCTAAACCTATTCCAATTGCTTGGGGCGTATAGATTAGGGGAAAGTAATAGTTTGGCCCAGAAATGGGGCTAAATACAGTGGTGTTTTGCCAACGTACTTGTCCCGCTTCATAGAGTTCGTTAGCTGACAATTTGCGCTCAGCATGAAAAGGAATTTTTTCAAAGCTTTCCGCGTATTGCAGAAGTCCTTGATTAATTTCTCCGCCAGTGGGCTTGCCAGCAGGGGTTTCAAGCCAAATCTGCCCATGAGCCAAGAGATAGGCCCGTTTGAGATGCATATCTTCATCGGGCGATTGAAAGGGCGGGGTAAGAACGCTAATGGCAAGACATAAACTAAACAAGACCAAGATCAACGTCAAGCCATATGGCGTTGTCGGTGAGCGCCAATTCGAGGTTTTAGGGGTGGGTTTTTCCATTTTATTTTTTTACTTCATGTAGAAAGTTCTCTCATTGTGGAGCAATTTCAATACATCTGAGTGTCACAGATTTGGCAAAGTTAATTGAGCACTAGGTAAAGCCCCAAACAGACCATAAAAGCCTTAATGGTCGTTTTAGGGGCGCAATTTCTGGTTGCATAATAGAATGTAGCGCAGGTAGGCAGTCGCATTAGGTATTAATAGTGACAATAGTGACGAAGTAACTAAAACAATATACTAGTTATCAATTTAATAAAAGTGGAACGCGTTGCTAAGGCTTTGGATTCATGAATGTACCCCCTACTTCCCCATTGCCCCCTAATTTTCTAAAGGGCCATCTAGAAATTTGCCGATTTGATCATTGGATCAAAAACGTTTTTATTGTGCCGGGTATTTTATTGGGGATTAGTGTATACCCGTCAAGCATGGGCCCATCCCTGTGGTTAGCGATTGCAATTGGTCTTTTAGCTAGCGGCCTAATTGCATCGAGTAATTATGTGATTAATGAAATTCTCGATGCCCCATTTGACGCTTTGCACCCGACCAAAAAGTATCGACCCACCCCTGCAGGTCGCGTTCATATCCGCTTTGCTTATGTGCAGTGGCTTGCTCTTATGGTCTTCGGTTTGCTGCTGGGGTCTTTAGTATCTGCGCAGTTAGTTTGGGTCTTGGCTTGGCTATGGATTATGGGATGTATTTACAACATTAAACCGATTCGAGCCAAGGATGTGCCTTACATTGATGTGTTGGTAGAGTCCATTAACAATCCCATTCGGCTTTTGATCGGTTGGTACATTGTTGGGCCACCTTTCCAGATTCCGGTTTCACTCTTAATTTCTTATTGGATGATTGGCGCATATTTGATGGCGATTAAGCGCTTTGCTGAAATGCGCGATATTTCACAAGAAATCTCCGCTAAGCAATACCGAAAATCATTTGGGTTTTATACCGAACAAAATCTCCTAGTTTCAATTATGTTCTATGCATCCGCTTCAATGTTATTTTTTGGAGTATTTGTAATGAGATATAAATTAGAGCTAATTCTTTCTTTTCCTTTAATTGCACTCATTATGGCTATGTACCTCAATCTAGCTTTTAAAGTAGATGGATCCGCACAAGCGCCAGAAAAGTTATGGCGAGAAAAACCCTTGATGCTAGCCTGCTTCTCTTGCCTTTTTTTAATGATTTTTTTAATGAATTACTCTTTTCCTTCCTTTACATCATTTTTTCAGCAGTCAGTATTGCGATAGTGACCTTCCCCTTGTTTTTCACCTTCAATCAGCTTAGGTTTCTTGCTACCAGCTTTTCTTTGCCTTTGGCTAACCAATCCTTTAAATATTGCATGGGGGATTGGTAGCCTAGGCTTGAGTG
>CAJARE010000081.1 GCA_903944255.1 uncultured beta proteobacterium | reverse complement strand
CGCTTTCATGAACCATTTTGTCTTCTTTGAAGCGAAATACATGTATGAAAGCATGCGGCATAAATGTAATTTTTATAACATCAAAAAGGTAGTTGCAGGATTTCCAACCGATGTACCAGTGACATCTATTGATGAAGAATGCTATACCAAGAGCTCATCAAAGAACAAAACCCTTTTGTTGTGGGGCGACAGTCATACACAAACCCTTTACTCTGGTCTTAATGCTGAGCTACCCAAAAACTATGACATACTCCAAATTACCAGTTCAGGCTGTGGAGCCAGTCTCAATGGGCAACAATCAAATGATAATTTTTGTACACAATCTAATTGGTTTGCATATAACACCATCAAGAAAATCAAACCCGATGTTGTTTTAGTAGCCCAAGGTACTGGGCATGATCTTCAATCTATGCTGCAAATAAGCGATGCCTTAAAATCAGAGGGAGTTAAAAAAGTGATCTTCGTTGGCCCTGCGCCACATTGGCTTAAGCCTTTGCCAAATATCGTTGCATTAAAACTTTGGGAAAATACACCCACCTTCACTAAATATGCTCTAGATCAAAACTATAACGATCTTGATAAAAAATTAAATTCACTTTTCCCAAAATCCTCTGAGCGAACCTACTTAAGCTTGATTGATAATCTATGCAATTCCAATGGATGCGCAGTTTATCTTGGTGATGATAAAAAATTAGGCATCACATCATGGGACCAAGGTCATATAACACCGATTGCCTCGCAAAAATTAGCTAAAGAAGTGCTCGTACCAGAAATTATGAGGGTCGATTAAGTCCTAAAACCCCAATGCCAATTCATTATGTCCACAGCTAATACTATCGGGGAACTTATTGCCCTCAAATCCAAAATGCAAAATGTTTGGGTTGGCATCTTTTTTTTCATATTGCTCTTGGTAGGTCTAGTCCTTTACAAAGACTATGGAGTCTCTGCAGATGAAATGACGCAACGCACTATCGGCCTCACCTCACTAGCTTATCTAGCTAATCTTTTTAATATTCGTTTCTTACTAGGTGATGCTCAGCCTTTGGCTGATCCTAGCAGTGTTTTTCTAGCACAGCGTGATCGTGACTATGGCGTAGCCTTTGAGCTGCCTGCTGAGTTCTTAATTAAAGTGTTGGGCCTACAAGATGCTAATGCCTATTTCTTTAGACACTTGCTAACTTTCTTAGTTTTCTATGCTGCTATCTTCTTTTTTTATAAGTTAGTCAAACTACGCTATCAGGATTGGCGTATCGGCCTGTTAGGCGCGACCTTTTTAATTTTGAGTCCTCGCATCTTTGGAGATGGGTTCTTTAATGACAAAGATTTGGTCTTTATGTCTGCCTTTGTCATTGCAACATATACCTTAGTTCGTTTTGTACTAAAACCTGGGTTACTTACTGGACTGTGGCATGCCCTAGCCTGCGCGATTGCAATTGATCTGCGGCTCATGGCGGTCATTCTGCCAGCAGCTACCGTGGCGATTCTGATAGTAGTCATGCTTCGCAAAGAGCTCACGCTCACTAAACTCATCGCCTTTGTTATTGCCTACCTTGTTTTGATGGGCTTATTGGTGGTCGCCTTTTGGCCTTGGCTTTGGCTAGACCCTTTGGGGAACTTTGTTATGGCGTTTCAGAATATGGCGAGGTTTAGGCATGCGCCCGACCTTATATTTATGGGCCAAATCATTCATTCCACAGATCTCCCCTGGTACTACCTCCCTGTCTGGATTGGTATTACTACCCCCATCTTGTATCTCATCCTCTTTATAGTCGGCAGCGCCTTCACTTTACGTACCTTCTTTACCAATCTCTTTGGCAGGGCCAAAACCTTATGGGCTAATGAGGATCAATTACAAGACTTGCTCTTCTTAGGCCTGTTCTTAGCCCCCCTGATTGCTGTGATTGCCCTGCACTCCATTTTGTATAACGGCTGGCGTCAGATGTACTTTATCTGCCCTGCTTTTTTACTCGTCTCATTAAGAGGATTAGTAGGCCTTTGGCATGCAGTCAGTCACAAGCAAATGGCGCGTCGTGTCTTGATAGTGATCGTTGCATTCTGCATGGGCTATACCGGTTACTGGATGGTGCGCTGGCATCCGTATCAATATCTGTACTTCAATGTCTTTGCCGGTCAATTTGCTAAAAAGTATGATGTCGATTATTGGGCAGTAGCCTATCGACCACTCTTAGAAAAGATTGTGGGGCAAGATCCGCGGGGAGTGTATTCAATTTACACACATCCGGGAGGCGACGGTTCCTGGCAGTTAGATTACCACCGTAACCTTTACTTTATACCGTACGTCGACAGAGCCCGTATCATCAACGACCGCTCTGAAAATTGCTCTGATTACGTCATTACTATTTTGAAGGGTAATTACAAGCAATACTCTGAGAAAAAAGAGTTTGAAGTATTTGATGAACTCAAGATTGATGGTCAAATGATTTACACCACCTTCAAACGTAAAGTACCTATTTATGAGTACTACAGTCCAGCTACCGGTAAACCGATTGATTTTGCGAGCGGACACACCCAATGCTTCTTAAAAAGTGGCTGGGCTAGCAATAATGAAGATTGGGGTGTTTGGTCTACTAGCAAAGAAGCTAAGCTCAGTTTATTAATGCCCAAAGATCAGCCTAAGTTCATTACTTTAGATCTGCGCAGCTTTGTCAACGGTAAACAGCCTTCTCAAACCCTAGAGATATCGATGAATGGCGAGCCCCAGAAAAAGCTCACCTTAACTCGTTTTGAAAACAATGTAGTTAAGCTAGCTATCCCGCCTTCTGCCTATGGCAAAGAGTGGCTTGAGATGGACTTCAAGATCCCCACAGCAACTAGCCCTAAGGCGCTGGGCATTGCCTCAGATGATCGGGCATTGGGTATTGGGCTCAAGAGCGTGGTGTTTGAGTAGCAATTCCTACTCAAGTCTAAAATTACCGAATGCCTACCCACTCTCTCAAAAAATTTACTACTGAATCTCTATATCCAATTGGGTTCTTTGTAGTTTTACTATTAGTGGGTTTTTGGATATACAAAGACTTCGGGCTGTCAATCGATGAACCTATCCAACGCACTATCGGCCTCACCTCCCTAGCCTATCTAGCTAATCTTTTTAATATTCGTTTCTTACTAGGTGATGCTCAGCCTTTGGCTGATCCTAGCAGTGTTTTTCTAGCACAGCGTGATCGTGACTATGGCGTAGCCTTTGAGCTGCCTGCTGAGTTCTTAATT
>CAJARE010000080.1 GCA_903944255.1 uncultured beta proteobacterium | reverse complement strand
TCAATCTTGACGATTAGTATGAGTGAAAAAATAACTGGTGCAGAAGCTCTAGTAAGAATGCTAGAGCAATATGAGGTTAAGCATATCTTCGGCTTATGTGGCGATACGAGCCTGCCTTTTTATGATGCCCTAGCAAGACTTGATCATGGTATGCAACATATTCTGACAAGAGATGAGCGTAGTGCGGGTTATATGGCTGATGCCTATGCGCGAGTTACCCATAAGGTTGGAGTTTGCGAAGGTCCCAGCGGGGGTGGAGCGACCTATTTGCTTCCAGGCCTAGTAGAAGCGAATGAATCTTCTATCCCCGTTTTAGGCATTACCTCAGATGTACCGGTCACTTCTCGTGGAAAATTTCCGCTCACAGAATTAAATCAACAAGCTTTATATCAGCCGCTTACTAAATGGAATACTACCATTGACTTGGCTGAACAGATTCCATCCGCTGTGAGAAGTGCTTTTCGTGCAATGACGACTGGCAAACCAGGTAGTACACATATTTGTTTGCCTCATGATGTTCAAAAGCATCCTGTTGCGACTAGCGATATCTGGGCCCAAAAAGAACACTGTCAATACCCAGCTCAACGCTATGTTGCTAATAGCCATGATATTGAAAAAGCGGCAAAACTCATATTGGAAGCAAAATCACCTGTTTTGATTTGTGGTGGTGGCGTAATCAATTCTGGTGCCGAGAAAATACTAGCTAATATCGCAGAGTTGCTCAATATTCCAGTTTGCACAACTGTGAGCGGCCAAGGTAGCCTTGCTGGAAATCATCCCTTGAATGCAGGCGTAGTTGGCGCGAATGGCGGAGTGATGGCCACAAGAGATGTGGTCAATAGTGCCGACCTCGTCTTTTTCATTACCTGTCGTGCAGGCTCTACTACCACTGAAAATTGGCGCTATCCAAATAAATCCTTACCGATTATTCATTTAGACGTTGATCCTGAAACCATTGGGGCAAACTACCCTACTGCTGTTGGATTGGTTGGGGATGCGAAGCTCAGTCTTGAGCAGCTCTATAGTGATTTGAAGGCCAACATTCAATCGCGTAATCAAAACTGTATTGACGGTAAAGCAGTGGTGGCTAAAGCAAAAGCTCTTAAGTTTGAATCTTTTAATCGGCTAGCCAATAGCAATGAGACGCCTATTGTTCCTGAAAAAATTGTTCACATCCTAAATAAGCTTCTGCCAAAAGATGCCATTGTGTGTGCCGACCCTGGAACACCTTGCCCTTATTTTTCTGCCTACTTTATGAGCGACATTCCAGGTAGGCATTTCATTACGAATAGAGCCCATGGTGCCTTAGGTTTTGCAATGTCAGCTGCTATTGGAGCAGCAATCGGAAGACCACAATCAAAATGTGTTGCCGTGATGGGTGATGGTAGCTTTGGATTTACCGTAGGTGAATTAGAAACCATCACTCGCTACAAGCTACCTGTGCTCATGATTGTTATCTCAAATTCAGTTTATGGCTGGATTAAGGCAAGTCAAAAATCAGGGTATGACGAGCGCTATTACTCAGTAGACTTTAATCGTACCAACCATGCCAAAGTCGCAGAAGCCTACGGCGTTCGATCGTGGACAGTGGATGATCCACTAAAACTGGAGGCTGTTATTAAAGCTGCCATTGAATGTGGTGAGCCTGCATTGGTGGATATTATTTCTCAGCCACTACAAGATGCTGCTGCACCTGTCAGTCAGTGGATGGGTTAATCCTAATTTAGGATTGATAAACCCAAGCATTGGGCAAGCTGACGTTTTTTTCGAGCTCTTTGGTAATGTTATAGGCGACAACACAGGCGCTAACGATAATCAATAAGCCCAACACTAATTTCCAGCCTAACTTTTTATTACTCAAAACATTCCCCCTAGATGATTAACTTGTTTAAGAACATACTAAAGCCATGATGAAATCGACTCACTGGTCTCAACACTGGCATTACATTAGCGCTAGCCATCGCCTCTTGCTGATTGCCCTCATTGGGGTAGCCTCCTTTTTTATATTCTCGTCGACTCCATCGGTAATGGTTCGCCTAGCCATGTCTTGGATTATTGCAAGCAGCTTGTATGTTTTATCGACCTTTCTGATGATGTATTTTTCTACCAAAGAAAATATTGCTCATCTCTCAGAAAAGGAAGATGACGGTGCAATCTTTATTCTTTTGATTAT
>CAJARE010000079.1 GCA_903944255.1 uncultured beta proteobacterium | reverse complement strand
TCCTCTAATCTGGAATACACAAGGCGGAATTGCCCTGCATGGGGACGAGTTTATTTGTTCTATTATTTGAAGTCTCCGACGAGATTTGGTCGAATTAATGTCATGACATATTCAGGGCGAATTTATGTCGCCTAAGATATCTATCTCGATACCTATTTCGGAAATTGCTTTTACAATATCGTCTGATAGTTCTTTAAAGTCATCAAATCTTATAGGTCCAGTAAGAAGCCTTTCAACTTGTCGTGGAGTCTTGTGGAAATGAGTCGCTGCTGCAAGAACGGAATTTGTTTTGTTGTTACCACTTCTGATCTTGAGTTCAACATAAGCCGAAATCTTTGACACAAGAACGGTAGTGCCCTTTGTTCTGCCAACCTTATTTTTTAATCCAAGAAGCCTATATGGGTCGCCACCGTAGGCAATCTCACTCAGGGAATTGGCAAGCCATTTGATGACTCTGGGACTAATCTTTTCAGGGGAATCACAGTTAGTTGAGAAATGACTGGCAATAGTTGCCAGCGCCGCTCTATTTTGCGTTCCTTGAGTCAGTATATTCAATGCCTGCTCCCATGACTCTGTCCCGTCATTTTTAATAAAGATTGATTTGGCAGCCATAATTATCCCTCGTCTTTGAATTACAACACTTCTGCATAAGTTCATTTAGGCGCTGGTAACTTGGCTTATATTGCCTCTCTTTGTGCAGCGTTATCGCATCAGCCCCGCTGATCAGCTCACTCAGAGTGTATTGAGCTGCAGTGTTAGTGGTTAGCTGTGAATTTTTTCATGCTTAACACTCTGCCTCCATCCCGCATCATTTCTAGTTCATCTCCCCACCATTGCGCCAATTTGTGTCGTTCGTTGATATAGGTAGCACGGTTATAGGTAGCACGTATTGCATTGGCATCTTTGTGTGCTAGAGCTGCTTCAATTACGTCCGGACGGAACTGACCATAATCATTTGCCATAGTGCTGAAAAGGTGACGGAAACCGTGAGGGACTATTCGATAGTTAGACCAGACTGTTCGCAGTGCTTTAGATAGCGTCATATTACTAATAGGTTTGGTGGAATTAGCTAGGCTTGGAAATAGAAACTTGCTGTAACTGGTTAGGCAATATAGCTCGTCCAGTGCGTTCACGGTCTGCTGCGAGAGCGTTACAATATGAGGCTCTGTCATGTGCTTGCGAGATTTCATACGCTCAAGTGGGATTGTCCATAGTTTTTTATCCAGATCGAATTCTGACCACTCTGCTAGGCGTAACTCGCTTGGGCGAGTAGCTAATAACATCTGCAACCAGATTGCTAGGCGGGTTTCAGTACGCCCAGAATATTCGAATAGATTACGTAAGAATTGACCAGTATCTTCGCGATTCTTAAGTCTTGGATGGCTTCCTCCTTTATGCTTTTTTAACATCAGATCTTTTTTTGTAATGGGGTTATATTCAATCAAGCCCTCACCCAAGGCGAAGTCAAAAACATTGCGTATCCATGACCGACACTTCTCCATCAGCT
>CAJARE010000078.1 GCA_903944255.1 uncultured beta proteobacterium | reverse complement strand
GGCCTATTCTTTTCACAGGTTTTATTTGGCAAGCCTTTCGTGTTTGACCATAAAACTATTTTTGCACTCATCTCCTGGTTCTTATTTGCCGGTTTACTGATCGCCCGTTGGTGGGTTGGTTTACGTGGTTGGTCTGCAATTCGCTGGGTATTGAGTGCTTATATTGTTTTATTACTGGCATATGTTGGCAGTCGGTTTGTATTAGAAGTGATTCTTCAGAAAGTATGATCTTTGTATAAGTGGTTACTATTTTTTGCAGGCATTGTCATTTTTTACCTTTGGTTTAAGGGAAAAAAACAGGCTAAGGGAGTTATTCGAAATCCCTTTAGCACCAAGTCCAGCAAGCCTAAGACTCTATCCGAGCCTGAAGCCATGGTGCCCTGTCAGCATTGCAAAGTACATTTGCCAAAATCAGACGCTCTCAGATTTGAAGACCGTTTTTATTGTTCTCGTGAGCACTTCAATGCATTGGATGATCAGGGTTGGCTGGGAAACGCAGCCTGGCGAATATCCCCTAATCAGGACAATCGACCAGAACAAATAACGCCGGATTTACTGGTAATGCATCACATTAGCCTTCCACCCGGCGAATTTAGAAATCGGGATTCCAGCCCATACATAGTCGATTTTTTCCAAAATCAGCTTGACTCAAAGGCACATCCGTACTTTGAAGAAATCGCAGATCAAAAAGTTTCTAGCCATTTTTTAATTACCCGTGCAGGGCAATTAATACAATTTGTTTCAACTCAAAAAAAAGCTTGGCATGCAGGTGCTTCTTCATTCTTGGGCAGAGAGAAATGCAATGACTTTTCTATTGGTGTGGAGCTAGAGGGTGATGGTGAAACCTTCTTCGAAGAAGTGCAGTATCAAGTTTTGGCAAAGCTCATATCGGAGTTGACGAAATCGTATCCACAATTACTGCTTGCAGGTCACAGCGATATCGCGCCAGAACGAAAAACGGACCCAGGAAAATCTTTTGATTGGAAAAAGTTCCAAAAAGCCACAGGTCTTCCGATGGAAAAATTACCTTTTGGTTTACATTCCCGCTAAGGCTAGTTTTTGTATGTGAGCATACGCTCACTTTTATAGCCTTTGTCTAAATGGGGCGCTGAAATGCTAACTAAATTGAGCACAAAATCAGTGCAAACCTTAGTAAAAATACTGATAAATATTTGCCAGAAAAAGCTTACCAAAGTTTAAATATTTCCCTATACTTAGTGGTTAATGCACTTTAAGACACTACATGTAGTGTTTGAATCTAGCAATACCCCATTGTTTTTTAACGATATTTTGTCCAAATAACTATATAAATGTAGGAGCAACATGACATACGCTAATCCACAAGCAGCAGG
Organism: uncultured beta proteobacterium; assembly: GCA_903944255.1. Lineage (GTDB taxonomy): Bacteria > Pseudomonadota > Gammaproteobacteria > Burkholderiales > Burkholderiaceae > Polynucleobacter. The sequence goes on along the minus strand of CAJARE010000078.1, from coordinate 5,918 downwards.
CCCAACTTCTGGTGCTAATAATCCAGGAATGAGTCCTGCGGGGTCTATAAATCAGGCCCCTTCTGCTGGTTTTGTGGCTGGTGGTGTTGGCGGTAATCAGGCAACCCAGTTGTCCGATTACAAAATTATTCGTCGTAATGGCTCAGTAGTGGCTTTTGAGCCATCCAAAATTGCGATTGCTGTAACGAAGGCATTTTTAGCGGTCAACGGTGGTCAAGGCGCTGCTTCTGCTCGTGTTCGTGAGCAGGTTGAGCAATTAACCCATGCTGTTGTGCGCGCTTTATTGCGTAGTCGTCCCAATGGCGGCACTTTTCATATCGAAGATATTCAAGATCAAGTTGAATTAGCTTTGATGCGCAGTGGTGAGCACAATGTGGCACGTGCCTACGTTTTGTATCGCGAAAAACGCAATCAAGAACGTGCTGCTCAACAAGAGGTTTCTCAGCAAACACAAACTGCGAATCAAGCCGGTGATTCTGGAATCAAAGTGACCGACAACGGTGAAGAGAAGTGGTTGGATATGGCCGCTTTACGTACCGTGATTGAAGCTGCTTGTGAAGGCTTGGGAAATCATATTGATGCAACCCCAATCATTACTGAGACGATCAAGAATTTGTATGATGGTGTGCCGATGGCGCAGGTGTATGACTCCGCTATTTTGGCGTCCCGCACATTGATTGAAAAAGATCCTGCTTATAGCCAAGTGACAGCACGTATTTTGATGCACGTCATTCGTAAGGAAATCTTGGGTAAAGAAGTCTTGCAAGGCGATATGCAAGCTGAGTACGGAACTTATTTTGCTAAGTACATTAATGAGGGTATTTCTGCTGAGCTCTTAGATCCTCGTATGCGTGAATTTGACTTACCTAGATTAGCAGCCGCCTTAAATGCAAGCCGTGACTTGCAATTTAATTACCTCGGTTTGCAAACTCTGTATGACCGTTATTTCTTGCACATTGAGGATCGTCGCATTGAAATGCCACAAGCTTTCTTTATGCGCGTTGCAATGGGCTTATCCTTAAATGAGTTAGACCGTGAGCGTCGTGCTGTTGAGTTCTATGAAATCCTGTCTACATTTGATTTCATGTCCAGCACGCCAACTTTATTTAATTCAGCAACCACTCGTCCACAGCTTTCAAGCTGCTACTTGACGACTGTGGATGATGACCTTGATGGTATTTACGAAGCTTTGAAAGAAAATGCTTTGTTATCTAAGTTTGCAGGGGGATTGGGTAATGACTGGACTAATGTTCGTGCACTAGGAAGTCATATCAAGGGCACCAATGGAAAGTCACAAGGCGTTGTGCCATTTTTAAAAGTAGTGAACGATACAGCGGTTGCTGTGAATCAAGGCGGCAAGCGTAAGGGTGCGGTCTGCGCCTATTTGGAAACATGGCATTTAGACATTGAAGAGTTTCTTGAGTTACGCAAGAATACCGGTGACGACCGTCGTCGTACTCACGATATGAATACCTCTAACTGGATTCCTGATTTGTTCATGAAGCGCGTGATGGAGAACGGTGATTGGACCCTCTTTTCGCCATCCAATACCCCTGACTTGCATGACAAATACGGCAGAGCATTTGAAGAAGCTTACGTTGCTTATGAGAAAAAAGCAGATGCTGGCGAGTTAAAGCCATTCCGTCGCATTCCAGCGCAACAACTATGGCGCAAGATGCTTGGTATGTTGTTTGAAACAGGGCATCCTTGGATCACCTTTAAAGATCCTTGCAATATTCGTAGCCCACAGCAACATATTGGCGTAGTTCACTCGTCGAACTTGTGTACAGAGATCACCCTAAATACCAATGAGACCGAAATTGCTGTCTGTAACCTTGGCTCAGTGAACTTAACTGCTCATATGACAACCGATGCCAATGGCAAGATGATCTTGGATCACGAGAAGCTCCAAAAAACCGTACGCACCGCAATGCGCATGTTGGATAACGTGATCGACATCAACTACTACGCAGTGGCTAAGGCACGGAATTCGAACTTAAAGCACCGTCCAGTTGGCATGGGCATCATGGGCTTCCAGGATTGCTTGCATATGCAGCGCATTCCTTACGCTAGCGAAGAAGCAGTCAAGTTTGCTGATACCTCCATGGAAGCAGTTTGCTATTACGCATACCAAGCGTCATGCGAGTTGGCAGAGGAGCGTGGCGTATACAGTACCTACAAGGGATCTCTATGGGATCGCGGCATTCTCCCGCAAGACTCGGTGGCAATGCTAGCTGCCGAGCGCGGTGGTTACGTAGAGGTGGATAACTCATCTGCTATGGATTGGAGTGGTTTACGTGCCCGTATCAAGCAACACGGTATGCGCAACTCTAATTGCGTGGCTATTGCCCCAACTGCAACAATTTCCAACATTATTGGGGTATCTGCCTGTATTGAGCCTACATTCCAAAACTTGTTTGTGAAATCGAACCTTTCAGGCGAGTTCACGGTAGTGAATGAGTATCTAGTGCGTGATTTGAAGGATCGCGGCCTTTGGGATGAAGTCATGATTGCTGACTTGAAGTACTTTGATGGCACTTTATCGAAGATTGATCGAATTCCCCAAGATTTACGAGATTTGTATGCTACCGCTTTTGAAGTTGGGCCAAGCTGGCTAGTTGAGGCTGCTTCCCGTCGTCAAAAATGGATTGACCAAGCTCAGTCATTGAATATTTACATGGGCGGCGCTTCAGGCAAGACATTGGATGACACCTATAAGTTAGCTTGGTTACGTGGTCTCAAAACCACTTATTACCTCCGTACGATGGCTGCAACCCATGTTGAGAAATCTACAGTGACAAGTGGTCAGTTGAACTCTGTTTCTAGTGGCGGTGGTGTGAATGGTACAGATGCTGCCGCTGCAGCAAGCGCTGCGGGTGCAGTGCAGACAGATGGACCCGCTTGCACAATGCGCCCAGGTGATGCTGGATTTGAAGAATGTGAAGCATGCCAATAAGCGATTTGCTCATTGGTCAGAAATAGAAGAATTTAGGAGAAAGTTATGTTGAATTGGGATGAGGAAGTTGCTCCAGCACTAGCGAAAGCTGGTATCGCACCGCAGCCGCTTGCAGTCGAGCAGCAACGCCCACAGCCAGATGAAGTGGCAAGGGCACCGCAAACTGCAGCACCTGCGCCAGTAGCGGCGGCCAATTTATCCGGTGGCGCAGCCTTGCGTGTAAATGCTGCCGATAAGCGTGTGATTAATGCTAAGACTGACGTAAATCAGCTAGTGCCATTTAAATATAAGTGGGCCTGGGAGAAGTATTTAGCTGGATGTGCAAATCACTGGATGCCACAAGAGATCAATATGAACCGCGATATCGCGCTTTGGAAAGATCCAAATGGCTTAACTGAAGATGAGCGTCGCATTATTAAGCGTAATTTAGGATTTTTTACTACCGCCGATTCTTTAGCTGCAAACAATATTGTTTTGGGCACTTATCGTCACATTACCGCTCCAGAATGCCGCCAATACTTACTGCGCCAGGCTTTTGAAGAGGCAATTCATACTCACGCCTACCAATATATTGTCGAATCTTTGGGTTTAGATCAGTCAGAAATCTTTAATGCGTACAACGAGATTGAGTCAATTCGTGCCAAAGATCAATTCTTAATTCCCTTTATCGATGTGTTAACTGATCCAAATTTCAAGACTGGCACATTAGAAGCAGATCAAAAATTACTTCGTTCGCTGATTGTTTTTGCTTGCGTAATGGAAGGTTTGTTCTTTTATGTTGGTTTTACGCAAATACTTGCAATGGGTCGTCAAAACAAAATGACGGGTGCTGCTGAGCAGTATCAATACATCCTTCGTGACGAGTCTATGCACTGCAATTTTGGTATTGATTTGATAAACCAAATCAAGCTGGAGAACCCGCAGTTATGGACTTCTGAGTTCAAAGACGAGATCAAATCTATCTTCGAAAAAGCAGTCGAATTAGAGTACCGTTATGCTGAAGATACGATGCCTCGAGGAGTGCTCGGATTGAACGCTCCGATGTTCAAAGGGTACCTAAGATACATCTGTAATCGCAGATGTTTGCAAATAGGACTTGACGCGATGTTCCCAAATGAAGAGAATCCATTTCCATGGATGTCAGAAATGATTGATCTGAAGAAAGAACGAAACTTTTTTGAGACACGCGTTATTGAGTATCAAACTGGTGGTGCGCTAAGTTGGGAGTAGTAAGGTAAGTGAACAGCGCACAGCCGGTTAATTGGAGACTAGACGGTTGGATAGTTTAAGAAGTCAGCAAAACAAGACTCAAATCCGAAAACCCTTGATCAAGGGTGTATGGCCTACTCTCCTCATTTTTTCCACCACATTTAAGAAGCCGTTGTCCCTTGGGGCCACGGCTTTTTTTCCAGGATTCATTAGCGTGCAGCACTTAGTATCAAGCCGCGCGCCGATGAATGGCTCGCTCGTCAGATCCAATCGGTTGCAAAACCAGGCGGAAATGAGTGGTCGGGTCTTCTTAATCGGTAGTTTGTACTAATCCTCACGTGAAGGAGTAACACACATGGCAACAAAGAAAAAACCTGCTGCAAAGAAACCAGCTGCTAAGAAAAAAGTAGCTGCTAAGAAACCAGCTGCTAAAAAAGTAGCTAAAAAGAAGCCAGCTGCTAAGAAGCGTCCAGCTGCTAAGAAGAAGCCTGCTGCTAAGAAGCGTCCAGCTGCTAAAAAAGCTGCTGCTAAGAAGCGTCCAGCTGCTAAAAAAGCTGCCGCCAAAAAGCCTGCTGCTAAGAAGCGTCCAGCTGCAAAGAAGCGCGTAGCAAAAAAAAAGTAAGTAAGCCTGCTGCGAAGAAAGCGGGCTCTGCTGTAAAAAAGCCCGCGGCTAAGAAAGCTGCACCAGCGACCAGTGCGTTGAATCCTGCTGCTGCTTGGCCCTTCCCAACTGGCACACGTCCTTAAACAGACGGGTGTTACTTAAAGGGGTCTCTCACGAGACCCCTTTTTTATTGTCGATTGTTTTTGATTTCAGCTAGTAGCTAAACCCAAATGCCGTTTTAAATTGGGAAGCAATTTGATCTTGGCTTAATTGATGATTTTGTGGTCCTTGATGGGTAATTTTGATCGAGCCCATCAAACTTGCTAAGCGACCAGTCGTCTCCCAGTCCATACCGTTTTCAAGTCCAAACAGCAAGCCTCCACGGAATGCATCACCGCATCCAGTTGGATCAACTACTTTTGCTGCAGGCACTGGCGGAATGGAGATGAGCTTGCCATCTGTATAGATGTCTGCACCTTCCGCCCCTTTAGTGACAATGAGGGCCTTTACACGTTCCGCTACTTTTGCCAAGTGAAGGCCGGTTCTTTGAGAAAGCATCTCACCTTCATAGTCATTGACTGCTAAATAGCTGGCAATATCAACCAATTCCAGAAGTTCTGGACCATTAAACATCGGCAATCCTTGGCCTGGATCAAAAATAAATGGAATATTCGCTTCTGCTAGTTGGTGGCAGTGCTCCCACATCCCTTGGCGACCATCGGGCGCTACGATACCAAACTGAGCAGCGCCTTTTGTATTTTTGCTGCGCTCCACTACGACCTTAGAAACTTGGTTGAGGTGTGACTCGTTCATGGCGCCAGGATGAAATGCAGTAATTTGGTTATTGGCCTGATCAGTTGTGATCATGGCTTGGGCAGTAAACGCATCATCAAGTTGGCGAATATGGCTCGCATCGATCTGCAGTTGCTTAAGATGGTCCATATAAGGAGCTGCATCACCACCGACTGTGGCCATGATGATGGGATCTCCACCTAAAAGTCGGAGGTTATAAGCAATATTCCCAGCACAGCCGCCAAATTCTCGGCGCATGGTTGGGACTAAGAAGGCCACATTGAGAATATGAATCTGTTCTGGCAGGATCTGATCAGCAAATTTGCCTTCAAAGTTCATGATGGTGTCATAGGCGAT
>CAJARE010000077.1 GCA_903944255.1 uncultured beta proteobacterium | reverse complement strand
TTGCCTTTTCTGGACATGCTCTGAGTAATGCCTTGTGCCTTTAAGGCTTGTTGGTAAAGCCCCATTTGATATTGCCAGCCTTGGTCTGAGTGCAATAAGGGCCTCTCTTGCTTCTTAAGGCGCATAAGGTACTCTTGCCCGCACCAGAGACCCCGGAAAGTAAAAGACTACTCTCCAGCCCAAGCGCAGCGGCATGTAATGTAGAAAAATGAATCGACTCACCCGCAGAAATTTTTAAAAAATATTGAATGCAGTGATTGAGCGCCTCCGCTGAGTCTAAAAATGGCAGATAACCTTGAGAGCCCTCTCTCACGTATATGAAGTCAGAGTCAATCACTATGTCTAATTGGAATTGAGGGTCTGAGGCGAGCTCTAAAAACCCCTGTGCAATTGCCGTGATCCGAGTCAAAAATGGGTGACTCTGGGAGTCTTCACCGACTCTAACCCTGAGGCGAAACTGATTGCCATTAATGCAATAGGTTTTATCAAATGAAACCTTTGATTTCTTGGGGGCATCTGTGTAGCGGATGGGTAGAGCAGGCCCTGAAATTTTGGGGGATATGAAATACTTTCCCCGTTCATCAAATTGAATCCATTGCCTTTGAATCCAATTGCTAAGACAGGCATTTAATTCCGCCTCTAAGTGAGGCAAGGAAATTCCAAATAACTCGCCTATCTGCAATGTAAGAGCTTTAAGATCATATTTTCCGTCAAGCAATAAAAGCCATATAGCTGAGGCAGTAGGATTCCATACCTGCAACTCTGGCTCTGGAAATTGTGCTGTGACTAGGTGATCTTCAAGCAGCCACGCTCTAAGTGATGCGGAATCGTAGATTCTCTCTAGCTTAGCAATAGACCCCACATTAGCTGGCGTGCGCCGCTTTACTATTCAAGATCGCAATAGTTGCGGGCGCTGCGTAGGCTGAAAATTTACCAATTTTGGCCAATGCTTTTCTGCGGTTCATTGTTGCGTTTGATTGGCTGCCATCTTCATCTTGGGGGTTGGCTTGAGTTTGTGCTAACTCCGCCGCTGTTTTTTTATTCATGGGAGTTTCCTTTATTGAATGGGTAAGGGGTAGTTTAAGGCGATTTCAATACTAACTAACTGCGCTTGCTTTTCCGCTGATAGTCGCAAGCATTGCTGGCGCAGCGTAAGTGGAAAATTTGGCAATCTTTCGTAAAGCCTCTCTCCTAGAGCTCTCCATTGGGCTTTCGGATTCAGGTAAAGACCCGTTAATGTTGGGGGTGTTGGTATTTTGATCCATGGTCATCTCATTTAGGTGGGTTATAGGAGGATTAAACCATTTTAGAAGTAATCCTTTCTTATTATTGTTGATCATAGTAAATAATCCCACTTATTTCGAGTGCTCTTGGAATCCCTAACCATGGTTTTGTTAGTTCGGATCATGGACGCGCTACATCTTTTGGATTTTGGCTTTATTGGGGCGCAGAAAAGAGGCAATTTTTCAAGTAGGCCATCAGAAGTCAGCGCCAGAATAAGAGAGTGACCTCTATTTAGTCCGGCCCCGCAGATAGGGCGCGAGGATCTCTGGTGCGCGTCATGTCGTACAACTTGTACTTCCTAAAGAGCATCGCTCCGCCGTCACGGATGAGTGGTGTGAATAGGAGGTTTGCGACTGAGTCACTGTGCCTTGCAAAGAAGGCGTCAAACGGTACTGAGACGTACACGCCCTTGTCAAAGCTGCCCTCACCAAACTGGGCGTAGTCTACGTTGGTGCGGGTTGCGTACGCGCCGACCTTCACGCCGTTCGCAAAGACGCGTGACAAGTCGAGTGTTCCGCCAACATCGCCGGCGAGGTATTTACCGTAGCTGGCCTTGACTAAAATATCTTGCACCCCAGTATCCCAGTAGGTCGTGAGGTGTCCGGTGGTAACCGCATAATTTTGCATGGAGGTCCAGACGTTGAACTGACGTTGGCGGACTCGGTTCACATCTAGGCCGACTGCCACCTTACTGTTGGTAGGTCTCCAGAGGTACTCGCCGCCGACGCCGGCAAACATCATCTCTAGGTAACCCGCATACGCACTGACAAAGTGGTTGTCGGCCAGTTTGCCCGTGTTAGTCAGTTGCAAGTTGGGCATCGTACCAATCGATTGGGTCATGTACTGACGAATATTGGTGCGCACGGGTTGCAGTCCGGTCGGCGGCGGGTCGTAGTTGAACTTACCAAAGTTATCCACGAGGCGGGCGTTAACAGTACCCGTGATCCAGGTGTTTTCTCGGAACTTGTACAGCGCATCCCCCTTAACACCAAGGGCAAACAGGAAGGGCGAGTCGGGGCTACCGACCACCTGTGAGTAAGACACGCCCAAGTTCGTTTCTAGTGGCTTGTGGTTGAGCTCATCCACCATAGTGGGCGCACTCGATGATGCATCCTCTTTTAGTGCAAGCTCTGGCACTAGGCTTGGTGCTAGGCCTGCTGCAGGATTTTGTGCTGAGCCGCTCAACTCCCCTTTAACTGACTTTTTAAAGAAGGGGTTGCCGCCATCCGCAGGTAAGCTCGCCGTATTAAAGGTTGTGATCGACGGATAAATTTGTGAGGGCGGTAAAAGCTGAGTTTGAGAGAGCATCCATTGCTTGCGATCAATCGAAAATTCAGAGACGAGCATGCCCCAGTTGTAAAACTGAATCTGGAAGGTATCAATTTGGCTGGGGGCATCCCGATGCAGGACGGCCACGCCTCGGTTGATACGGCTTCGCAAAAATACCCCACTAGCGTCTAACAAGTGCACCGTCCACGTGCGCTGATTACCCTGTAAGCCCTTTACCTTCCACTGGGTTTGTACTTCAAAATCGAGTAGGGTCGGGTTGTACTGAGTAGTAATGTTTTCTTTGGAGAGCGATGCAGGGCTTGAGGCATTGATAGTGCTCGGTGTATCGCTGGTGATCGTAGTGCTTGCGGTGTTAGAGCTGTTGTTGCTACTACTAGCGTTACTAGAGGCCGACTCGATCGCGATAGATTGTTGAGGCTGAATATTATTTGCACTCTGTGCTGTAGTGGCTTTTGCCGAATTTTTGTTGCTGACCATTGCAGTGCTGGTAGCGTTGCTCTTATTAGCATTATTCGTATTGGGTAAATCCAGCATCAAGCTGGGGTTGGTTGGTGTGTAAGAGCCCACTGTTTTTAAATCCACCGGTATTGCTTTAGCTTCTGCCAGTTTTGGGGTGCTCAGCAAATCCAGTCGTTCATGCAGGCTCACCACAAACATCACCTGACTATTGCCTAACGAGCCAATAGTCAAATCGGCATTCTTCATCTGGTAAGTGGCACCAAAGTTGAAGATCGACTTGACGGGTAAGGTGTTGGAGAAGGGGAGCTGCTGGTAGTTGTTGCCATCAATCTCCATCTTGAGGACGACGTTATCCCAGGGGGTGTGGTACTGAACGCCACCGAACAAGGCCGCAGTTCCATGAAAGAAGCCGCCCGTGGAGGTGCCGCCTTGGTTGGTGGTGACTGCCGGTCTAGTCGCAAAGTTCTGACCAAAGGCGGTGACAAAGGGGTTAGTCACGCTGTTGCGGGTGCCTAGCTGTCCCCAGCCCATGCCCAAACTAAAGTCAAAATCTGAATGACGTTTGGAGGCAACAAAGTATTCCCCGCTAAAGAGTCCCGTACCCAAGACGTCTCGCACACCAACCGCGAGCTCGGGGATGTAGGCATTTTCATGAAGTAGTCGAACTTTTAATCCAGTGCTTTTATCTTTATAGGTTTGACCACCACTTAAGGACTGCTCACCATACGGAATGTTATTAATGTTGGTGTAGCGCATGATGAACTCAACCCCGTTGAGGGGGGCAAAGTACAAATTTAAAACACCATAGGGCTGAAATAAACCGAGCGTTGCCGCCGCGGTGCCGGCTGGTGCAGAGCGTGCCGAAGGGGTTTGCAAGAGGCCGGTCTCTCCCCATATATTGGCGGAGATGGGTAGGTCTCTGGAGACGCTATATAAATCATCTTTATCTACATAAGGCAAATTGGCGCGTACACTCGAGTTGTGATCCGGGCTTTGGTTTACACCTGAGGGTCCTTGAGTGGCTAGCATGGTGGCTAATTCTTGTGAGAACTTTTCACCATCGGCATTGGTCCACATCGACCAGCGGGGTGGCGCCCAAATCCACGAGCCTGGCGCAGGAAAAACCTGCTTGTTTCGGTTCCAGGCCGATAAAGCAATTTTATGGATGGTACCGTCGGGCTCAATGACCCATGCCCAATCGGCATTACGTTCTTCGTTCTTGCCTTTGACTTTGCAGCCCTGAACATAAAAGTGCGTCTCAATACTGGGGCGATAGCGAATCTTGCAAAGTGAACCATTGCTTCTCACTACCGTGATCGTATTGGGCATTTCTGCAACGATGACTTGGTCGCTAGTCTCCAGGATGGGGTTCAGCTTAGGTCTTACTTCAAGGAAGCGAGGGTTGGTACTAGGCAGTGGCACTCTGCCCGTGACTTTCATGCTTTCAATCAGCTTGGTAAAAGCCTGCTTGGTATTTTTGCCGGATTTATCTTCTGGAAAATCGATTTTGTCTAATTGATTTAGGAGTTGCTGTTTATCAATTGCCTGATCGGTCATTTCTTTTGGAGTGAGCCAACTCGTCCCGAGGTAGTAGGGCGGTGAAGTGTAGGTAATTTGAGATTTGGTATTTTGGCTAGCACGTTCTTTGAGCATCCACTCACTCAAACGCTCACCATTTTGAATTGGAGGATCTTGAGTCACCATGGGAGTAGTACTTTGCACCTCTACAGTAGGCGCATTTGATTGAGCGAATGCATTGCTTATGTAGAAGCAAAAAATAAAACCGGCTAAAAATAACAGCTTAGTGATAAGCACTTTATTTTGGGTGAAGTGAGCAAACGCAATCTTGCCTGCAGTAGTTGCGTGCAAACTCATTTTTTAGTAGAGTCCTGCGGAGTTGGTTTACTCGCTTTAGAGTAAGGCCAAGTTAACCAAGAGACATAGTAGTCGGGCGTGAGGTATTGTTTACCAAAGACGATTTTAGAGGTCTTTGTGTCGATTGCGTAGATAGCCCGCAAGGGCTTGATGCTCGGGTTCTGAGATTGTGTTGGTACAAGTACAGTTTCTTGTACCCACCGAATATCTGCATTGTTGCTTGTATCTCGAAATACTTTGGGCGCATCACTAGGAGTTTCGTTCAAAGCCTCCATGACGACCGTCTCCCGAATATTGACTTGGTAGCCAGGCATCACTGTGCGCGTCCTCGTGTAGCGATGTCTGGGCTGACGTTTATTCAGGGCGCCTGGCACTTGCGTTAAGGCGTCACTTAAAGGAGGCGCATCTGCAATATCCACCTCGGTCCAATTGACTTCCAGCCCCTCGCTATTAGCAAGACGACCACCCTTAATCTCAAGCACTTCTTTGAAGGCGGAGTACCAAACATCATTCGACTGCTTGTGTTTTTGGTCTATATATCCAAGAACTAATAAGGCCAATAGGCCATTTGCATCTACCTTGAGATAGCTATAGTTAGGATTTAAGGGTGCTTCATCAATGATGGTGTTTTGGCTAGTGATGCCTAGCTTAAAAGTGTCATACACCAGTGACTGCTTCTCACCAGCACAGGCGGTGATTAGGAGTGAGGCTAAGACAATGGTAAAAAAATGAAGGGAGCGTGAGCGTGAGCGCAATAAGGCGAGGTAATTTTTACTAATTTTCCCGCAAATTCGAATCATGTCACTACACAGTAATGGTTAGGGGATGTCATCTCAAGGATTGCATCCATTCCCTAGACAAGTAGCATTGTGCTACTAAAAATCATCTTTTGGCAAAACAAAACCCCCACCCAATGAGTGGGGGTTTCTAAAGAAGTCGAATTACCTTGATCCAGTTGTACCTGTTGTACCTGTTG
>CAJARE010000076.1 GCA_903944255.1 uncultured beta proteobacterium | reverse complement strand
TACTGGTGAAGATGTGCTCGAGCTTCAATGTCATGGGGGGCCACAGCTACTTGAGCTCGTGATGCGACGTTGTCTTGAGCTAGGGAAAAAAGAGGGGCTGGTCATTGCCGAACCGGGCGAATTTTCGCTGCGGGCCTATCTCAATAACAAGATTGATTTGGCTCAAGCAGAAGCAATTGCTGATTTGATTGATGCACAGAGCGAGGCCGCAGTCTTGGGCGCCTCCCGCTCTCTACAGGGTGCATTTTCAGATGACATCAATGCGCTGATAGAAGAGATCACCCAGCTAAGAATTTTGGTTGAGTCAACCCTAGACTTTCCTGAGGAAGAAATTGAGTTTTTAGAAAATGCTCAAGCACGCGAACGTTTGAAGGCCGTTAAAGCTAAACTACAATCCCTTCGCGCTGGGCTAAAACAAGGAAAGATTTTGCGTGAAGGCATTCAGTTGGTTTTGGCGGGGGCCCCCAATGTTGGCAAAAGCTCCCTCCTCAATCGACTCGCGGGTGAGGAGGTGGCAATTGTGACGGCAGTCGCCGGCACCACTAGAGACCGTGTGAAAGAAAGTATTCACATTAATGGCATTCCGATACATGTTATTGATACCGCCGGACTTAGAGAAACAAGCGATGAAGTTGAGGCAAAGGGAATAGAAAGGTCGTGGGATGCAATTCGTATGGCCGATCTCGTTATCTTTTTAACTGACCCCTCGTCGGCATCAGACGGCTTAAGAGGGAAAATATTGGAGTCGCTCCCCGCAAAGTGTCCTTTTCTGGATGTCTTAAACAAGGCAGATTTGTTGCCTTCGTCCCAGAAATTGGCCCCAACAGGCGAGATAGTGATTTCCGCGAAGACCGGAGAGGGCATTGATGCCTTGAGGCAAAAAATACTAGAAAAAGTAGGCTGGGGCGGATCTCAAGAAGGGGCTATTCTAGCTAGAAGGCGCCATTTAGACTGCTTAGAGCGCGCTTCAGAGCATATTGAGAAATCAGAGCAATTCGCTGCAAATGGCAACAGTTCTTTGGAGTTATTCGCAGAAGAGCTATTTTTAGCGCAAAATCACCTTGGTCAAATCACCGGAAAACTCCTTCCAGACGATCTTTTGGGCAAAATTTTCAGTCAATTCTGTATTGGCAAATAAAGGGGCTGCTCGCCAAGGAGCAAGGAAGTAAATATACCCAAAATGTTAAAATCGTCAGACTAAAATTAATTCTTCATAGGAAAATACATGACCACAGCAACCAGCGGACAAGTTAATGTCAATGCGCCAGCTTACGTAAAAAATAAGGGCTTAATTGAATGGGTTGGAGAAATGGCTGCCTTGACTAAGCCAGACCATATTCGTTGGTGTGACGGTTCACAAGCTGAGTACGATGAGTTATGTGAGCTGCTCGTTCAAGCGGGCGTATTTAAGCGGCTGAATCCCGCCAAGCGCAAAAATTCCTTCTTAGCCCTCTCTGACCCAGAGGATGTGGCGCGTGTAGAAGACCGTACTTTTATTTGCTCTGCCAAAAAAGAGGATGCTGGCCCGACCAATAACTGGTTAGAGCCAAGCGAAATGCGCGCAACCTTAGATCCTTTGTTTGATGGCTGTATGCGTGGCAGAACAATGTATGTCGTGCCCTTCTCCATGGGGCCTATTGGGTCACCAATCGCACACATCGGAGTTGAATTATCGGATAGTCCTTATGTGGCAATTAATATGCGCCTCATGACTCGCATGGGCAAGGCAGTGATAGATCAGCTTGGTGCGGATGGCGAGTTTGTTCCTTGCGTTCACACCGTTGGCAAGCCTTTGGCTGACGGCGAAAAAGATGTGGCATGGCCAAATAATAAGATTAAATATATTGTTCACTACCCAGAGTCACGCGAGATTTGGTCCTTCGGATCTGGCTACGGTGGCAACGCCCTATTAGGTAAAAAGTGTTTTGCTTTGAGAATTGCCTCAAATATGGGCCGCGATCAGGGCTGGTTAGCTGAGCATATGTTGATTCTGGGCGTTTCCTCCCCTCAGGGCAAAAAATATCATATCGCTGCTGCATTCCCTTCTGCCTGTGGCAAAACAAACTTCTCCATGATGATTCCTCCGGCTGGGTTTGATGGCTGGAAGGTAACCACCATTGGCGATGACATTGCTTGGATCAAGCCACGTAAAGACCCTGTCACTGGCAAAACCCGCTTGTTTGCCATTAACCCAGAGTCTGGCTACTTTGGCGTGGCCCCTGGTACAAACCGTCAAACAAACCAAAACTGTATTGACTCATTAAATCAAGATGTGATTTTCACAAACGTTGGTTTAACTGATGACGGCGATGTTTGGTGGGAGGGGTTGACTGAAACACCACCAGCACATTTAATTGATTGGCAAGGCAAAGACTGGACTCCAGCCGATGGAGCCGCAGGCCGCAAAGCTGCGCACCCTAACTCCCGCTTTACCGTTGCTGCGACCAATAATCCAGCCGTTGATCCAAAGTGGGATGATCCCGAAGGCGTTCCAATTGATGCGTTCTTATTTGGCGGCCGTCGCTCAAATACCGTTCCATTGGTTAGCGAAGCGCGCGATTGGGTTGAGGGCGTATATATGGCCGCAACTTTGGGCTCAGAAACGACCGCTGCGATTACTGGCCAAATTGGCGTAGTTCGTCGTGATCCATTTGCAATGATTGCATTTGCTGGATACAACATGAGTGACTACTTCCAGCATTGGTTAAACATTGGCAAGAAATTGGAGTCTGAAGGGGCTGTATTGCCAAAGATCTATTGTGTCAACTGGTTCCGCAAAGACGAGAATGGCAAGTTTGTATGGCCAGGATTTGGCGAGAACATGCGCGTTCTTTCTTGGATCTTGGGTCGTGCAGAAGGCACTGCTAACGGAAAAGAAACGCCATTTGGTATTACTCCTGAATACGCTGATATGCATTGGGGCGGCCTTGATTACTCTGTAGAGAAATTTGCTAAAGCCATTAAGGTTTCAGTTGAAGATTGGAAGAACGAACTAAAACTTCATACCGAGTTGTTTGATCATCTTGGTGATCGCCTGCCTAAAGAGCTAAAAGATACGCGTGCAAAAATCGAACAACGCTTGAACGCTTAAGTTTTAGCACCGCTCGTTTTTTAATCCCCCTTCCGTGACAATTCCCCAACACCATGAAATAGTGGTGATTGGGGCAGGTATTTGTGGCGCAACCATTACTAATGAGTTGCTCGAGCGTGGCAAAGCGGTTTGTATTATTGACG
>CAJARE010000075.1 GCA_903944255.1 uncultured beta proteobacterium | reverse complement strand
TTGGGGTCGTAAGTACCTGCGCTTTTAAGATTGCAAAAGTATCTCCACTGAGGTTTCTGGAGGATCTGGTCATCAAGCCGGGATGGCCTTCATGATGCAATCTGGCTCCAACACTTTGTGTATAGCTATAGTCATTTGGATCCATTAATTGGGGGTGAGACAGAACCTTTTGCTTTAGATTAATAAGGGCCGCATCGCACCTAACCCAGTAGGCTCTTCTCTCAACATACGCTCCAGGCTGATTAAAGCCAGCATCGCTTAGAATGCCGGCGTACCAATGGTGGGCTGATTCATAAATGCTGGTTTCTAGCGAGTCTGCGCCATACCAAACACCAAAAGAGCCATCAGAATAACGACTTCGCATCCAATGCTTAAATGGATATTCAATGACGTTGTCCCATACGGCATCCTCAAATGGACGATGTATTACGGGGACGGGGGATTCAAAAGGCGATGGTTTGTAGTCAAGCTCAACTATTTGCGCCGTTTCCCAATCTTTTGGAGAATTGCTCAAATCATCGAATAAGTTTTCACTCTCAATCAGAGAAATAATATTTCGAGCTAAATCTTGATGGGTATCAACGAGGGTTAAACCATCAAATAGATTGTCCATTAGACGCCTCTAGCTCTATCTAGATAAGAGCGCACCATGAGCAAGCCCATAAAACCAAGTTCTTTAACAACTTCTACTGGGGTTCGATTTTCAAACGCCTTGTTCTTGGTCTTCATCCATCTATATAGATAGTCTTTATTGCGCGGAAATAAAAGTCGAAGGTTTTTATGAATCCCTAGCAAATGACCCACCCTTGCGTACTGGTCTACATTTTGGCTAATGGGTTCACCCTGACGATAGCGACCTAGTGCAGCTCGGTTACTAGATGCCAAGCCCAGCAAAGCAAGCTGATCTTCAGTAGGCAAATCCCAATGATCCATCAGTTGCATGGTCATTTTGGCTAATGCCCCACGATCAATCGTTTGGGGTATTTCAGCATGTGCGCGCATAGGTGTCCAAATATGTTTTAGATAAAACTTATATTGTTTTAATTATAACAAAAACTTTAATATAAGGACACCTCAAAGGTATATTTAAACTTCTACGCGTCAATGCACACATAATAAAAGTTAGCATTTACTATCAATATGGCCCATAAAACAGCTAGAGCTACTAGTTTTTAAGATTTTCCAATTCTGGGAAGGCGTTTGATAGTGTGGCATATGCTTTAAGGAGTAGAGGAGGATAAAAATCCTGATCCCAAACCTCAAAACCATGAAAGCCCATCGGGAGTGCCCCCGTTATCTGAAGCCAATGTTCAGGATGGGCCTCCAATGAAAATCTCGCAGCAATCTCTAAAGGGCAGGCATGGAAATGAGGATCAATAGAACCCCAGTAGCCAAAGAAAGCATCTTCCATAAAAAAGGTTTTAGAAGCATGTCCTCTTTTGCGGTTCAAAAGATCTATGGTGCTGCTAATTTTGCGGAGGGATAGACCTCCATTACCGACGTAAAAGCGCTTTGTATGAAGCCTGAGGGGCCAGCGATTTAGGAAAAATCGATATTGTGGAAAGCCCGTAAG
>CAJARE010000074.1 GCA_903944255.1 uncultured beta proteobacterium | reverse complement strand
GGGGACCGTCAGGCTTGCTGGTATCAAAAGCGATATTTCCTTGATAGCCAACAGCGTTACCAACCGCTTTTGCCAACTCAGCAATAGTGACATCACTGCCATACCCGACATTAATATGGCTTTCCATCGGGCTGGTCTGCTGATCATAGATCGCTCTATCTAAATCCATCACAAATACCGAAGCAGCTGCCATATCATCCACATACAGAAACTCGCGCTTGGGAGCGCCCGTACCCCAAATCACCACCTCTGGAAAATTACTTACCTTAGCTTCATGGAATCTTCTAATGAGCGCCGGAATTACGTGACTGTTTTCGGGATGGTAATTATCACCAGGGCCATAGAGATTGGTTGGCATCACTGAGCGGTAATCCACCCCGTGGCTTTGGCCATACTGGCGGTTATAGCTCTCGCACATCTTGATGCCCGCAATTTTGGCAATCGCATAGGGCTCATTAGTGGGCTCTAATTTTCCCATTAAGAGTGCGCCCTCAGACATAGGCTGGGATGCTAGCTTAGGATAAATACAGCTAGAACCCAAGAATAGAAGTTTCTTTACACCACTAAGAAATGCCTGATGAATGACATTGCCTTGCACCATCAGGTTGTCATAAATGAATTCAGCCGGATAAGTATTGTTCGCATGAATGCCACCTACTTTGGCAGCAGCTAAATAAACTTGATCTGGCTTTTCGGTTTGGAAGAAGGTCTGTACTGCTGCTTGATTGGTTAAATCTAATTGGGCATGCGTACGTCCAATGATATTTTTATAACCCTTAGATTCCAAATTACGGACAATGGCAGACCCAACCATGCCGCGATGGCCAGCTACATAGATCTTTTGATTTAAGTCTGCAGACATCGATTAATGCTCTTTCCCCACCGCCACTGAGTACCCATGCTTACTTAATAAGGCATGCTGCTTAGCCTTTTCTAAATCATTTGCCACCATTTCCACAATCATTTGATCAAGCGTGATTTCTGGTACCCAGCCCAGCTTCTCTTTTGCTTTGGTGGGGTCGCCCAAGAGGGTTTCTACTTCCGTAGGACGGTAGTAGCGTGGATCAATTTGCACAATCACATCACCTACTTTTAAGGCTGGGGCTTTGTCACCATCAATACTGGCAACGATAGCTTTTTCATTTTCAGCGGCACCCTCAAACTTCAAGGTGATGCCCAGCTGCTTAGCGCTACGGATAATGAACTCCCGCACAGTGAACTGGACGCCAGTTGCAATGACAAAATCATCAGGCTGATCTTGTTGAAGCATCAGCCACTGCATACGCACGTAGTCTTTAGCGTGACCCCAGTCGCGTAGCGCATCGATATTACCCATAAACAAACACTTCTCTAAACCTTGGGAAATATTCGCTAAACCACGAGTCACCTTACGCGTGACAAAAGTCTCACCTCGGCGCTTTGACTCATGATTAAAGAGGATGCCATTACAGGCATACATGCCATAAGCTTCACGATAGTTCACAGTAATCCAGTAGGCATACATCTTCGCTACTGCATATGGGCTTCTTGGATAAAAAGGAGTGGTTTCTTTTTGAGGAGTCTCTTGCACTAAACCATAGAGCTCAGAAGTCGAGGCTTGATAGAAGCGAGTCTTCTTTTCTAAACCCAAAATACGAATAGCTTCCAACATCCGTAGCGGGCCCATTGCATCGACGTCAGCCGTATACTCAGGTGACTCAAAGGAAACTGCCACATGGCTTTGTGCGCCCAGGTTATAAATCTCGTCGGGTTGGCACTCTTGAATAATGCGCACCAAATTACTGGTATCCGTCAAATCACCGTAGTGCAAGATTAAATCTGGGTGATTGACATGCGGGTCTTGATATAAATGATCTATGCGCTCGGTATTAAAAGAGGAAGCGCGGCGTTTAATGCCATGAACAATGTAGCCTTTTTCCAAGAGGAACTCTGCAAGGTAAGAGCCATCTTGACCGGTGATGCCAGTGATTAAGGCAACTTTTTTTCTACCTGTCATTTTATTATTTGTCATATTGATGATATTTCTTTTAAGTTCAACCGATTGTTTGGTACATTTTTTTTACTACCTCAATACCTTTTGTTGAAGCTTTCCAGCCCAATAGCTTTTGAGCTTTACTTGGATCTGCGCGCCCAATTGCTAAATCCGTGGGGCGGAATAGGCCTTGATCTTGAATCACGTGATCTTTCCAATTGAGATTGGCCTGATTAAATGCAGACTCAACAAATTCCTCGAGGGTAATGGTAGCGCCTGTAGCAATGACAAAATCCTGCGGCTGATCTTGTTGCAACATCAACCACATTGCCTCTACGTATTCAGGTGCCCAACCCCAATCCCTAGCAATATCCAAGCGACCCAGTTTTAGCTTTTCTTTACCGCCCTCGGAAATCCGTTTTACCGCACGAATAATCTTCTGCGT
>CAJARE010000073.1 GCA_903944255.1 uncultured beta proteobacterium | reverse complement strand
TTCTCGCTACTCTAAAAGAAGCCCCTTCAGACGCTGAGGTGGTTTCGCACAAGCTCATGGTGCGTGCAGGTTTAATTCGCAAGCTCAGCGCAGGTATTTATAACTACTTACCCCTGGGTTTGAAAGTCATTCGCAAGGTGGAAAACATCATTCGCGAAGAAATGAATCG
This sequence comes from uncultured beta proteobacterium, assembly GCA_903944255.1. Lineage (GTDB taxonomy): Bacteria > Pseudomonadota > Gammaproteobacteria > Burkholderiales > Burkholderiaceae > Polynucleobacter. Next base: position 3,722 of record CAJARE010000073.1, on the reverse strand, counting down.
GGCAGGTGCGATTGAATTATTAATGCCGATGATTCAACCTGCTGAACTTTGGCAAGAGACTGGTCGCTGGGAAAAGATGGGACCAGAGTTGTTACGTATTAAAGATCGCCATGATCGTGATTTTTTAATTCAACCAACCTCTGAAGAAGTCATCACTGATTTAGCTCGTAATGAGATCAAAAGCTATAAACAGCTACCAGTCAATTTTTATCAAATCCAAACGAAGTTCCGCGACGAGCGTCGCCCTCGCTTTGGCATCATGCGTGGACGTGAGTTCAGCATGAAAGATGCGTATTCATTTGACCGTGATACCGAAGGCTTAAAAAAGTCTTACCAAATCATGTTTGATGCTTACACACGTATTTTTAAACGAATGGGTTTACAGTTTCGTGCAGTGACAGCAGATAACGGCGCTATTGGGGGCTCTGGTAGTCAAGAATTTCATGTGATTGCGGATACCGGCGAAGACGCAATTGTGTATTGTTCAAATTCAGACTATGCAGCTAATCTTGAAGCAGCTGAATCCCTGGCTTTAATAGCCACAAGAGCTGCTGCAACTGCTGTGATGACTAAAGTGCCAACACCCGATAAAGCGAATTGTGCTGATGTAGCAAAGTTCTTAAATGTGCCGCTTGATAAGACAGTCAAATCTTTACTCTTTGCATCAGACCAAGAAAAAGGCCCAGCCAAACTCTTCATGTTATTGGTGCGTGGTGATCATGAGTTAAATGAGATCAAGGCTAGCAAGATTCCAGGAATGACGGAGTCTCGCTTTGCTACCGAAGCAGAAATCCTAAAAGCTTGTAATGCCCCAGCTGGTTACTTAGGTCCCGTGGGCATTAGCTCAGATGTCACTGTGGTGGCTGATCGTACTGTTGCCAATATGTCTGATTTTATTTGTGGAGCAAACGCTTCAGGGCATCATCTCACCGGAGTGAACTGGGGCCGTGATCTAGCAGAACCGGTGGTGATGGATATTCGTAATGCAGTAGTCGGTGACCCATCGCCAGACGGAAAAGGGGTGGTGGATATTTGTCGTGGCATTGAAGTTGGCCACGTATTCCAATTGGGAACGAGCTACTCGGAAGCGATGGGATGTACTTATTTAGATCAACAAGGCAAAGCCCAAGCAATGGTGATGGGTTGTTATGGTATTGGTGTCACACGCTTACTTGGTGCGGCAATTGAGCAAGGCCATGATGAGCGCGGCATCATTTGGCCGATTTCGATGGCGCCATTTGAAGTGGTGATTTGCCCCATGAATTACGATAGATCGGAGCTTGTTAAAGCTACAGCCGATCAACTCCATGATGAATTATTAGCAGCTGGTATCGACGTTATTTTGGATGACCGTGGTGAGCGTCCTGGCGCCATGTTTGCTGATTGGGAGCTGATTGGTGCACCATTCCGTGTCGTGATCGGTGATCGCGGTCTAGTCGATTCTGTAGTGGAATTTAAAGGGCGCACCGATACTGAATCCCAAAATATCCCGCTTGTGGAGATCAAAGCAAAACTGATCGCTGCCGTTCAAGCAGCAAAGAACTCAATTCAATAAGTTTATTTTTTAAAGAGCCCGCCAAGACCTTTGCCCGCCCCTTTTGCGGCCATGGTCGCCATCGTGCGGGCCATCTTGCCACCTTTAAATTGTTTCATCATGGTTTGCATTTGCTCAAACTGAGCAAGTAGGCGATTTACTTCTTGCACTTCAACACCCGCACCAGCAGCAATTCGACGTTTACGACTTGCTTTTAGTAACTCTGGTTTACTGCGTTCGCGCGGAGTCATGCTGTCAATAATTCCTCTCATCCGCGTGCTTTGTTTGTCGGCATTATTGAGATTCGTTTTTGATGCTGCTTGAGCCATTTGGCTTGGGAGTTTGTCCATCAAACTAGCCATACCGCCCATCTTTTGCATTTGTAAAAGTTGATCGCGAAAATCACTCAGATCAAATCCACCTTTAGAAATTTTTGTGGCTAATTTCTCAGCTTGAGCAACATCCACATGCTGCTGCGCTTGTTCGACCAGTGCCAGAATATCGCCCATCCCCAGAATGCGATTGGCCATACGCTCTGCATCAAAAGCCTCAAGGCCATCCATCTTTTCAGCCACCCCAATAAACTTGAGGGGCACGCCAGTGACTTGACGAACGGAAAGTGCGGCGCCACCGCGTGAGTCACCGTCTAGCTTGGTGAGAATGACGCCGGTTAATGGCAAGGCCTCATGGAATGCTTTGGCAGTATTGACTGCATCTTGACCAAGCATGGCGTCAACAACAAATAAGGTTTCTATAGGACTAAGGCTGGCATGCAATGTTTTAATTTCTTGCATGAGGGCTTCGTCAATGCCCAAACGTCCGGCAGTATCCACAAGCACCACATCAAAGTAGTGACGGCGCGCCCAGTCTAGGGCAGCAAGAGCAATATCGTTCGGTTTTTGATTGATATTGCTTGGAAAAAACTCCGCTCCCACTTGCTTGGTAACCGTTTCTAATTGCTCAATAGCGGCAGGCCGGTAAACGTCACAAGAGACGGTGAGTACTTTCTTCTTCTTTTTCTCTTGCAACCACTTGGCTAATTTACCTACCGAGGTAGTCTTACCGGCACCTTGAAGGCCCGCCATCAAGATCACTGCAGGAGGCTGGGTGGCCAGATTAAGATCGCCGCTTTGATTGGTGTCGCCTTGCATGACTTGGGTAAGCTCGCGTTGTACTACCCCAACTAATGCTTGACCAGGACTTAGGCTGCCAACCACTTCCTCACCAAGGGCTTTAAATTTGATCTGCTCGAGCAAAGACTTCACTACCGGTAGGGCGACGTCAGCCTCCAGTAAGGCTAGGCGGATTTCCCGCAACATCTCGGCGGTATTGCTCTCTGTGAGGCGTGCTTGCCCCCGCATCGTTTTAACAACGCGCGATAGGCGATCGGTGAGGTTCTCTAGCATTTATCGATTAGACTTTCCATATGGATATTTTAGGTCACTCAAGTTTCAGTTGGCTTCCCCCAGCTCTTTATTTACTTTTACTGCTCTTTTTGAGTCAGAGGGCTAGCGCTGGCAAGGAATCCCCTTTATCTGCTGGGTTGATGCAAGCGTGTATTTTTGTGATTTTGCTACTTCACGGGATTGAATTACACGATTCCGTCTTTACACCCCAAGGTTTCATCTTTGGCTTTGCTCAGGACTTATCCTTGATTGCCTGGGTAGGCTTAGCGTTTTATTGGTTCCAATCCTGGTTTTTGCCAATCGCTAGCTTGCTTTGGATGTCAATATTATTCGCCTTATTTTGCTCTCTTCTCCCGATTTTTTTCCCTGGGGTCATCATTTCTCCTTTGGCTGTTTCAGATCCTTGGTTCAAAGCGCACTTTATTGTGGCAACCATCTCAGTAGGTTTATTAAGTCTCGCGGCTATGCAGGCTATGTTGATGAGCGTTTATGACCGCGCCTTACATCGGCAACTAGCAATTGTTCCTAATAGTCGTCTTGCGCATTGGTTAGAAGATTTGCCGCCACTGATGATGATGGAAAGCCTGCTATTTAATTTGCTTTATGTTGGTTTTGCACTCCTAACGATGACCATTTTCTCCGGCCTATTCTTTTCACAGGTTTTATTTGGCAAGCCTTTCGTGTTTGACCATAAAACTATTTTTGCACTCATCTCCTGGTTCTTATTTGCCGGTTTACTGATCGCCCGTTGGTGGGTTGGTTTACGTGGTTGGTCTGCAATT
>CAJARE010000072.1 GCA_903944255.1 uncultured beta proteobacterium | reverse complement strand
TTTTCCGTAAGGACTCTATCGATGACTAGGCCTTCAGCAGATTGGACCTCTGATTGTTCTTGAAGTGACTTGATGAGCTCTTCTAACTCTGCTCTCTTGGCATCATGATGATGACGTTGGTCATTCTCTTGGAGGTCTCGCACTAGCTCTTCAATAGCTAGGAGGTTTTCTTGGGCATCATTAATACGGCTTTGGATATAACCGTCTTTGCCTGGATCTCGCTGATACATCACTTTGAGAATGCCGAAGCTACATGTCAGCGCCGCTCTTACCGTCGACTTGGCCCGATTCTTTAATTGGGCATGTTCTAGCGCTCTATTGGTGACTTTCTCTAGCGTTTTACAGAAGAGCTTGATGTCCGCGCCCAAGTGGGTGGGTGTTGTAGATATCTCCGGGTTTCGTGCGTAGACGTTAGGCAAGACTGCCGAAATCGTGCCATGTATGAGATTGGCCCTCAGGCTATAGAAGTCTTTACCAGTGGGGTCGGCATTCCAATTAAAGCCGGCTACTGTATTGCGGTTATGTCTTACACGCTTATGAAAGGTTGCCCAGTGAGCGCGCGCATGTGTAATGCGGGCGATCCATTTTTTCGGGAGGGCTTGAGAGTCTTGGGGCACATCCTATTTATAGATGACTCGCTCTTTGCTCGTGGATTTATTCTGGATAAATATTAGTAGGTCAGCTATAGGATGAAGAGCAGACATCCTTATGTCAAAATCTAACAGGCAGAGAACGACCCAAAGCAGACCATCGCACGAAACTAAAAACCTGCTTAAGTAAACTTTTTGGCCAAAGCCGAGCGAAACACAAAAGCCTAATGTTTAGTAACTTGACCGACCTTGGTAATCACTGCGACCTGTCCTATAAAACCTAAGACCCGAGGCCGACCCCCTTCGGGATATGCAAAGTTAGACCTAACAGACCCAGAACAATTAGCCCTAGCAATAATCAAAACACAGTTAAGCAAATAACCAAGCTAAGCGGCAAAGGATGTGCATACTGAAAATTCTAGTTACTACTTAAATCTGATTTCACCCTATCCAATACGCTATTCCAATTACAAATGGAGGTTTGTCTATAAAGCTTCATAGATGGGTACCATGGGCTATCCTCCCTATCCAATAACCAACGCCAATCAGGGACATGAGACAAAAGAACCCAAGTCTCTTTACCCATAGCAGCACTTAAATGAGGCACGCTAGTACAGGTGCTAACAACTAAATCAACGGATTCAATTAAAGCGGCAGTATCACTAAAATCATTTAGCTGGTCACCAAAAAATTGAATATTTTGGTACTCCTTAAAAAATTCCTTATCACAATCTTTTAGTTCTTTTTGTAAACAGACATATTCATATCCATCTACTGGCAGTGCCTTTACAAAGTCCGAGAGCAACAAGCTTCTTTTGGCATCATGCTGAAAATTAGACAGGCTACTCCACACCAAGCCAACTCTTTTTTTCTTTTTCTCGCCTAATTTAAAACGCCATTCAGATGCCTTCTTTACATCGCTAGCTATATAGCGATTTTCTGCTGGGATGCTGCTAACTCTGGTATTGAATGCTAGGGGAAGACTAACGATTGGGCAGCAAAAATCAAAAGGGGGTAGCTCTTGGCCCTTAATGACGAACTCTGATACGCCTGTCAAGCCAGTCAATAATGTTGCCAACGATTGGGGCACTTCTAAAATAACCTTGGCACCTAAACCTGCAACTAATTTGACATATCTACAAAACTGAATGAAGTCGCCAAGTCCTTGCTCCCCATAAAGCAAAATAGTTTTATCCTGAAGCGATTCAGCCCCAAGCCAAGCGGGCCCATCAAAGGAACGTTTACCTGCAATTTCACTCACTTTCTCTGAAGTCCATCTACTTTCATAAAGTTGCAAACCGTTTTCAAAATCCCCTTGCAAGAGGAGACAAAGGCTTTTGTTCCAAGATGCTTCGTGATAGTCAGGTTTAAGGCTTAGCGCTTTATCGTAGTGAGTAATAGCCTCGTCATACCGCTTAAGCTCATGCAGGGTCACCCCTTTATTGGTCCAAGCTTC
>CAJARE010000071.1 GCA_903944255.1 uncultured beta proteobacterium | reverse complement strand
TGAGCATATGGACGCACCGAGACGCCACCATCGCTATTACGACCTTATTTTGGCCGCCTTCGTAGTTGTTTTGCTTTGTTCTAACTTCATTGGGGCAGGAAAAGCGGCTGTAGTGGATTTGCCCTATCTCGGCACAACGGTCTTCGGTGCTGGCATCTTATTTTTCCCAATTGCCTATTTCTTTGGGGATATTTTGACGGAAGTCTATGGCTATGATTACGACCGCAGGGCGGTATGGGCAGGATTTGCTGCTTTAGCATTTGCTGCAGTGATGGCGCAAATTGTGATTGCTTTGCCGGTGGCTCCGGGGACCTATATGGCCAACTATCAGCAAGGGCTAGAGACCGTCTTTGGAAATTCTTGGCGGATCGCTTTGGCATCGATGATAGCCTTTTGGTGCGGTAGTTTTGCTAATAGCTATGTACTAGCAAAAATGAAAATTTGGAGCGAAGGTCGCCACCTATGGATGAGAACCATTGGTTCGACCGCAGTTGGGGAGCTGATTGATTCCTCTTTGTTTTATATGCTTGCTTTCTATGGGCTGTGGCCGATTCAGGAGGTCCTTATGGTGGCCTTGGCGCAATATGTGCTCAAAACCGCATGGGAGATTTTGGCAACACCACTGACTTATTGGGTAGTACGATTCTTAAAGCGTAAGGAAAGTCAGGATTACTATGATGTCCATACCAATTTCACCCCATTTCGGGTCAAAGTTTAATTTAGACCTGCCGGTTCCTAAACCGTTAAAATAATGGTCTTTGCCCTCAATGATGAGGGTAATTGTTGAATTGAATTTCAGAAAGCTAGAAACTATCCGTGTTGTCCGCATCTAATATCACTATGCAGTTTGGGGCTAAACCCCTGTTTGAAAACATTTCCGTGAAGTTTGGCGGCGGTAATCGCTATGGCCTGATCGGCGCAAACGGTTGCGGTAAATCAACCTTCATGAAGATTCTAGGCGGTGAACTGGAGCCAACTAGCGGTAACGTTAGTTTAGATCCTGGAATTCGCTTGGGTAAATTACGCCAAGATCAGTTTGCATATGAAGAAGTTCGTGTTCTCGATGTCGTGATGATGGGTCACGAAGAGATGTGGAGGGCTGCTGCCGAACGAGATGCCATTTACGCTAACCCTGATGCGACTGATGAAGACTACATGAAGGCCGCTGAACTTGAGGGTAAGTATGCCGAGTACGGTGGCTATACCGCCGAAGCAAAAGCAGGTGAGTTATTGTTGGGAATTGGTATTCCAATCGAGCAACACAATGGCCCAATGAGTAACGTAGCCCCTGGTTGGAAATTGCGTGTATTACTTGCACAAGCATTGTTTTCTGATCCAGATGTCTTGTTACTCGATGAGCCAACCAATAACTTGGATATTCACTCCATTCATTGGCTTGAAGATATTCTGAATGATATTAAAAGCACCATCGTCATCATTTCACATGATCGTCATTTCCTTAATGAAGTCTGTACGCATATGGCCGATATGGATTTTGGTACTCTCAAGGTATACCCAGGAAACTATGACTCCTACATGCTTGCTTCTGTACAAGCGAGAACACAACAGCTCAGTTCCAACGTTAAAGCCAAAGAAAAAATTGCTGAATTACAGGCTTTCGTGGCCCGATTTTCTGCCAATGCTTCTAAAGCACGCCAAGCCACATCACGCCAACGTCAATTAGAAAAAATTGAGATAGTAGAAGTGAAGCCTTCATCACGTCAAAATCCATTTATCCGTTTTGAGACTGAGAAAAAGTTGCATAACATGGCAGTAGAGTGCAATGGACTAACTAAAACCTATGACCGTACTATTTTCAAAAACTTCAAGCTGGGTGTTCGTGCCGGTGAAAAGATTGCCATCATTGGTCAGAACGGTGCTGGTAAAACAACGTTACTAAATTCTATTCTGAGTAAACGTTTTGATGGTATTGCCGTGGATAGTGGTGATGTGAAGTGGGCTGAGAATGCGAAGGTTGGGGTCATGCCTCAAGACAACACCGAGATGTTTGCCAAAGACGAATTGCTCATGGACTGGATGAATTGGTGGCGTAATACTGGCGATGACGATCAATCCATTCGAGGCACCTTAGGCCGCTTATTGTTCTCTGGTGATGACATTGGTAAATCTGTGAAAGTTCTATCTGGCGGTGAAAAGGGCAGAATGATTTGGGGCAAATTGATGCTCCAAAAATATAACGTTCTCGCCATGGATGAGCCAACTAACCATATGGACATGGAATCGATTGAAAGTTTGCAGATTGCCCTAGAGAAATTCGAGGGGACCTTGTTATTTGTATCGCATGACCGCGAATTTGTATCGGCACTAGCCAATCGCATCTTAGAGGTGAAGATGGATGGCACGGTTATTGATTACTCAGGCACCTATGAAGAGTATTTACGTAGCCAAGCATTAACAGGCTAAGTAATCAGTTAGGCTGGCTTGTCTTCTTGAGCTTGTCTTTGAAAGCGCTGAGCACTGCCTTCTGTGCGGATGCGTTTCCAAACTGTAGCCTTCTCTTCATCTGAGAGAAAAACCCAATTACTGACTTCATGCAAGGTACGACCGCAGCCTTGGCAGATTTCGTCATAGAGGGTGGTACAGACACCAATACAAGGAGAGTCGGACTCATCATCTCCCGTAGAAAGGGAATGAGAGCCATCTAAAGTATTGGGTTTATCGTTTCCAGAATTCATATTTGTACTTTATCTGATTTCATAGGACTGTGCTCTCCAAGCTCATCGACATATGCACCGATTCCCAGTTGCTCTCGTTCCAAAAAATGCTTAACTGCCTTAGAAAATTGAGGATCAACAATGAAATGCGCTGACTGAATGGTTGTCGGTAAAAATCCTCGAGCCATTTTATGTTCGCCTTGAGCGCCTCCTTCAAAGGTCTCTATTTTCTGTTCAATACAATATTCAATTGCTTGGTAATACGCTGTCTCAAAGTGAAGACAGGGAATATGTTCAAGCGCACCCCAGTATCTTCCATAGGCGGTAGAAGAAGTGGCATCTACAAAAAGCAGAGATGCTGCTATCGGTGAGGTCCCCCGTTGGGCAAGGATCAAATGGAGGTTTTCTGGCATACGACTACAAAGTAGTTTAAAAAAATCCTGATTCAAGTAGGGGCTAGAGTGGTGCTCCATATAAGTGTTTGCATAACACTGATAAAAAAACTCCCAGTCTTGATCGGTAGCCGATTGACCAGGTATATGCCTAAAAGTAATTCCCTCTCTATTAACCTTTTCTCGTTCTTGACGGATATTTTTGCGGCGCTTCATCGTCAGGGTGGATAAAAACTGTTCAAAATTGACAAATTGATGGTTGTGCCAATGAAACTGCACTGAATCTCGCAACATGAAGCCCTGATCCACCATTGCTTGGGTTTGCTCGCCTAATGGAAACAATATATGAGCGGATGAAAGCTTGTTTTGCAAAACCAATGTTTTAAGACCGGCTATGAGTTGTTCCTGGACTTGACTCTTATTTTCTAAAGGAGCAAATAAGATTCTAGAACCTTGAACTGGGGTAAATGGAACAGCAGAAAGTGCTTTTGGGTAGTACTGCATTCCTTGCTGTTCATAAGCTTGTGCCCAAGACCAATCAAAGACAAATTCTCCATAAGAGTGGAGCTTTAAGTAAAGAGGCATTGCCCCAATCAGTTTTTTAGATCGATATAAGGCAAGGTGCGCAATTTGCCAGCCTGTTTTACTGCCAACGCAAGCCGCTTCTTCGAGAGTACTTAAGAATTCATGTCTTAGAAATGGACTGGCATCTGGTGAGAGTAGGGCATTCCAGTCAGCAGCAGATACTTCGGAAAGCTTTTCAATAATTTCTAGATGGAAATGCTCATCACTCACAGTGCATTAACGCTGTATGAGTTCGATTTTGTAACCATCGGGATCAGTGACAAAGGCGATGATCGTATCGCCACCAGCAACGGGGCCAGCCTCACGGGTGACGTTACCACCCGCATCTTTAATCTTTTGGCAAGCAGCGTAAGCATCTGGCACACCAATAGCAATATGCCCATAAGCAGTCCCTAAGTCGTAATCAGAGACCCCATGGTTATAAGTAAGTTCGATTTCAGATTGACCATCTGCATTGCCTTTACCGTAAGCAACAAAGGCTAAGGAGTATTTCTGCGTGGGACGTTCAGTAGTGCGTAGTAAATTCATACCCAGAACTTTGGTATAAAAATCAATTGAGCGAGTCAAATTGCCGACTCTAAGCATGGTGTGGAGGATCATCATACGATCAAATATAAACGGAAATCTTGAACCCTGCAGAAGCAGAAAATCCCAGTAAAGATGCTAGGGCGTTCAGAGGCATTACATGGAAGCATAGTTGGGTCCACCGCCACCTTCGGGCGTGATCCAAATAATATTTTGGCTAGGATCTTTAATATCACAGGTCTTGCAATGAACGCAGTTCTGCGCATTAATTTGCAAACGCGGTTTCCCATCTACCTCTATATACTCATATACGCCCGCAGGACAGTAGCGTTGCTCTGGACCTGCATAAGTCTTGAGATTAAGGTCAACTGGAACTGAAGAGTCCTTTAGGGTGAGATGAATCGGTTGGTTCTCAGCATGGTTTGTATTGGAAATAAAAACAGATGAGAGGCGATCAAAGGTGATTTTGCCATCTGGTTTTGGGTAATTAATGGGCTGGTGTTGTGAGGCAGGTTCTAAACATTCATGATCGGCATGTTTTAAATGGATAGTCCATGGCATATTGCCACCCAGCAGCTTCTGCTCAAGGCCAACCATGAGCGTGCCCATATAGAGGCCCTTGGACATCCAAGGCTTAAAGTTACGAGCTTGATTGAGTTCTGTATGTAGCCAGCTATTTTGAAAAGCAGTAGGGTAGGTCGCTAGTACGTCAGCGGACCGGTTCTCATTAATCGCAGCTACTGCTGCTTCTGCAGCAAGCATGCCAGTTTTGATGGCGGCATGACTACCTTTAATGCGGGATGCATTTAAAAAGCCTGCATCACATCCGATTAATGCGCCGCCAGGGAAGACGGTTTTAGGTAAGCTATTTAAGCCACCTGCTGTGAGGGCTCTTGCGCCATAAGCAATACGTTTTCCACCCTCAAAAGTATTGCGAATCTTTGGATGCAACTTGTAGCGTTGAAATTCTTCAAAGGGGGACAGGTAGGGATTCTTATAAGAAAGGCCGACAACGAGACCAACCGCCACCTTGTTATCACCAAGGTGATAGAGGAATGAGCCGCCATAGGTATCATTTTCCAGTGGCCAACCCGCCGTATGAACAACTAATCCAGGCTCACTCTTAGACGGCTCAACCTCCCAAAGCTCTTTAATGCCAATTCCATAGCTTTGTGGATCAGCATCTTTATCTAAGGCAAAACGTGAAATCAGTTGTTTGCCTAGATGGCCACGCGATCCTTCGGCAAAGAGAGTGTATTTAGCGCGTAATTCCATGCCTAGTTGAAATTGGTCAGTTGGCTCACCTTCCTTATCGATGCCCATTGAACCAGTAATGACACCGCTCACAGCACCTTGTTCGTTATACAAAATTTCTGCTGCAGGAAAGCCAGGAAAAATTTCTACACCCAAACTCTCAGCTTGTTGTCCAAGCCAACGAGTGACATTGGCCAAGCTCACAATAAAGTTACCCTCATTTTTAAAGCAATGCGGCAACATCCAATTAGGGACTTGAAAAGAGTGATCTGCAGTCAAGAATAAAAATTGATCTTGAGTAACCGGTGTATCAAGTGGGGCGCCTAATTCTTTCCAGTTTGGCAATAGCTCTGTTAGCGCCCTGGGATCCATGACGGCTCCAGACAAAATATGAGCGCCAATTTCTGAGCCCTTTTCAAGGACGCAGACACTGATTTCTTTACTGTTTTCTATGGCGAGCTGTTTGGCTCTAATCGCAGCCGATAGACCAGCAGGGCCGCCACCAACAATGACTAAGTCATAGTCCATCGATTCCCTGGGTCCAAATTGCTCTAACAGCTGGGCAGAATTCATTCAATTACTCCAATTTTTCCGAAAAATAGCCTTTTTAACATCGTTAGTTTAGTTCCAATAGCTAAAAATCAATTGAGTGCTGAGTCTGTCTAGGTTGTCAGGGCTGAGGCGTTATGATTACTTTTTTACCCATATTGGCAATATTAGGACAAATCTTATGAATAAAATCTACCCATCGGCAGCAGATGCCTTAAGGGATATCTTAAAAGACGGGCAAAAACTCGGGGTCGGTGGTTTTGGCCTTTGCGGTATTCCTGAGGCTTTAATTGAGGCAGTCAAAGAGCTGGGTGCTCAAAATTTGACTGCGGTATCCAATAACGCTGGTGTTGATGCTTTCGGCTTGGGTATTTTGTTGAATTCTCGTCAAGTAAAGAAAATGGTTGCATCTTATGTGGGCGAGAATAAAGAATTTGAACGTCAATATCTTGCAGGTGAGCTGGAGTTAGAGTTCACTCCACAGGGCACCTTAGCGGAAAAATTACGCGCTGGTGGTTGCGGTATTCCCGCCTTCTATACAAAAACAGGCGTTGGCACATTGGTAGCCGAAGGTAAGGAAGTAAAAGAATTCGATGGCGAAAAATACATCATGGAGCGCTCGATTACGACTGATATTTCTTTAGTGAAAGCTTGGAAGGCGGATCGATCAGGCAATTTGATTTATCGACACACTGCTCGTAATTTCAATCCAGTAGTAGCTATGGCGGGAAGCATTACTGTTGCTGAGGTGGAAGAGATTGTCGAGAACGGTACTTTAGATCCTGCTGAGATTCATACTCCAAGCATCTATGTGCATCGACTCGTTATTAATAGCAATCCTGAGAAACGTATTGAGCAACGTACGATCTCGGCTGCCCGCTAATTACCCCAAAGAACACTTATAAGAATTTAGGAAGATCAAAATGCCTTGGACTAGAGATGAGATGGCAGCACGTGCTGCTAAAGAATTAAAAGACGGTTATTACGTAAACTTGGGAATTGGAATTCCTACCTTAGTTGCGAATCATGTTCCACCAGGAATTGAAGTATGGCTCCAATCTGAAAATGGTTTGCTAGGTATAGGGCCATTTCCAACAGAAGATAAAATTGATGCCGACCTCATCAATGCAGGAAAACAAACGATTACGACATTGCCTGGCTCGTCAATTTTTTCATCAGCAGATGCATTTGGCATGATTCGCGGGGGAAAAATTAATATTGCATTTTTAGGTGCAATGCAAGTAAGTGAGTATGGCGATATCGCTAATTGGATGATTCCTGGAAAAATGGTTAAGGGCATGGGCGGGGCCATGGACTTAGTAGCTGGTGTAAAGCATGTGGTTGTTTTGATGGAGCATGTTGCTAAGAAAAAAGATGGTACAGAAGAGCTTAAGATTCTGCCTAAATGTACATTGCCCTTAACTGGTGTGCGTGTCATTAGTCAAATCATTACTGATCTTTGTGTTTTGGATGTCACCCCAGGTGGTTTGAATTTGGTTGAGTTAGCTCCTGGAGTGACCAAAGAGGAAGTCATCGCCAAAACGGGTGCCCCTGTTGATACCTCGGGTTTTTAAGCAATTTATTAAGATGAATGAAATAATAGGGTCACCATGGTTGACCCTATTTCATCATCAAGTACGACCTCAATGAGCGCGGCTGAAAATCAATCACTCCACGCTCATAAACGAGGAGATGCCAAGCATTCTCATAGCAAGCAAGTTTCAAATCAACATCTCTTATTAATTGCCTTAGTTCTCACTTTGGGTTTCGCTGGAGTGGAAGGCGCAGCTGCTTACTTCGCCAATTCCTTAGCGCTGATATCAGATGCGGGACACATGGTGACCGATGCTGCGGCATTAGGCTTGGCTTTATTAGCCCAAATTATTTCACGTCGTCCACCTTCCGCAAAACATTCCTTTGGGTTTGGTCGTGCTGAGGCCTTAGCGGCTTTTGTTAATAGTTTGGTAATGCTTGCTCTAGTAGCGTGGATTGTGTATGAAGCCATTACTCGCTTCTATGAACCACATAAAGTCGATGGCCTTACGGTCACTGTGGTCGCAGCAATAGGTCTGGTAATGAATATTGTTGTAGCTTGGGTGCTGTCACGCGATAAAAAAAGTGTGAACACTCGCGCTGCCTTAGTGCATGTCATAGGCGATTTATTGGGATCGATTGCCGCGTTAATTGCGGGTGTGGTGATTCAACTGACAGGCTGGATGCCAATTGATGCGATCCTCTCAATCTTAGTATCCCTTCTGATTCTCAAATCTACCATCTCGATTCTTCAGGAGTCCTATCACTTCTTAATGGAAGGTGTGCCACTCCATATTGACTACTTAGCAGTAGGTAAAGACTTAAGAGCTGTGCCAGGAGTATTGGCTGTCCATGATCTTCATGTGTGGGAAATGACACCAAGTTTTCCAGCCTTGATAGGTCATATTGAAATTACCCAAATGCAAGAGTGGCCCTCAATCATGTCGCGTATCAATACGATGCTGTTAGATAAACATGGGATTGATCATGTGACATTGCAACCAGAGGAGATTGGTTCTGCTAATAAACTTGAGCCCATAGACAGCCCTTCAACTGGGAGTAGTCAGATCCACCAAGGGGATATCTTTTATGTAGAGTGCATTAACGGTGAGGGCAGGCATCGAATGGCTTATCACGCTTGGGGAGATCCTTCAAATCCTCAGGTCTTAATCTGTGCCCATGGTTTAACTCGGCGGGGTAGTGATTTCAAAACCTTAGCGCAAGCAATGTGCCAAGACTTTTATGTTGTTTGCCCAGATGTAGTGGGTCGAGGTGACTCTGATCGTTTATCAAATCCAATGCAGTATGCAGTGCCTCAGTATGTGGCTGATATGACTCAGCTAGTAAAGCATCTTGGTGCTGCGCAGCTCAACTGGTTTGGTACCTCTATGGGGGGATTAATTGGTATGGTGTATGCAGCCATGCCAAATTCACCCATTCGTAAAATGTTGATTAATGATGTAGGTCCACGCATCGAGCCGGAAGCGATTGCGCGCCTCAGTTCCTATGTTGGCCAACCATTTTCCTTTTCTAATCGTGCAGATGCGCTAGAAAAGTTAAATGCGATATGCGCTACATTTGGCGATCACACACCAGAAGAATGGGAAATCTATAACGGTCCGATGTTAGCTCAGCGTGATGGAAAATGGGTAATGCATTACGACCCCGATATTGCAGTGCCCTTTACTTCTGTTAATCCAATCATGGCTAAGGCAGGTGAGATGGCGATGTGGCATGCATTTAAACAGATTCACATTCCAATCCTGATCGTACGAGGCGGAGACTCAGACTTACTGTCCGCTGCTACGGTTGCAGAAATGTGTAAGAGCAATCCTTATGCACGTAGTATTGAAATACCAAATGTAGGTCATGCCCCTTCTTTTATAAAAGCAGAACAAATTGCGCTAGCAAAAGAATTTTTCGGATAATCATTTCTTATTGCCAATGGCAAATTCTTCCAGTAAATCTGTAAAGGCACCCAACTTCATCGATGCTTGGTATGGTGAGCCAGCAGAAATGCATGCTGCTGGTGTTTTGCAAATATTACAATCCCTCAATTTAGATGAAGCCACCTTAATTGCTGCGACGAATATTGCCCGTACTCATGGTAAAGAGGCTCTCATTAAACTCATTGGTGAAGAGCCCGCTAAATTATTAATTGGTTATCGCGGCTTACGTCAAGCGCAGGCAAAGTTAGTCCGCGATGATGGTGGTCTTAGTGTAGTTGGTCAAGAAGAGATGCTGCGTAAAATGCTATTAGCATTTGGCGATGATCTACGCGTTGTATTGATTTATCTAGCATCACGATTACAAACCCTTCGTTGGGTGGCGCAGGAAAAAATGTCAATGCCTAGTGTCTGGGCACAAGAGATTCTGAATATTGATGCTTCTTTAGCTAATCGACTCGGCATCTGGCAAATGAAGTGGGAGATGGAGGATTTAGCCTTTCGGGCCCTATCCCCAGAAACCTATCGTGAGATCGCCAAAATGCTAGATGCCAAACGTATTGAGCGTCAATCATTTATTGACCAAATCATCGCTCAACTCAAGGCTGAATTAACATCAGCAAAAATAGATGGTGAGGTGCTTGGTAGGCCTAAACATATCTACAGTATTTGGAAGAAGATGCAAGGCAAGTCTTTAGACTTCGCTAACCTTTATGACGTTAGGGCATTTCGGGTACTCGTTGCGGATGTGAAAGCGTGTTACGCCGTTTTGGGTATTGTGCATAACGTATGGCAACCTGTACCTCGAGAGTTTGATGACTATATCGCTCGGCCTAAGCTGAACGGTTATCAATCTCTTCACACAGTCGTGATGAACGAAGAGGGTGCTGCATTTGAAATTCAGGTGCGAACCCAAGAGATGCACCAACAGGCTGAATATGGTTTAGCAGCCCATTGGCGCTACAAGGAAGGTGCTTATGTGGGCATGGCTACACCTCCTAATCTTACAAAGACAAACAAGCCAAATGTTACTCATCAAGCAGGTACGCATAGTGCAGAGGTTGCATACGAACGGCAGATTGCTTGGGCTAGACAACTGATCTCTTGGAAAGACGATGCTTGGGAACAACTCAAGCATCATGAGATCGATGATCATATATATGTGCTAACACCCTTGGGTAAAGTGATTTCCTTAGAGAAAGGCTCTACGCCAATTGACTTTGCCTATGCAGTTCACACGAGTCTGGGTCATCGTTGTCGTGGCGCAAGAGTAGATGGCGCGATGGTTCCATTAGGAACCCCATTGCAAAATGGCCAAACAGTTGAAATTATTGCTGTTAAAGATGGCGGCCCATCGCGTGATTGGGTGAGTCCAGATAAACACTATTTGCAATCTCAAAGAGCTCGTCAAAGAGTGCGGGCTTGGTTTAATGCTCTTGACGATGAAGAAGGTGGCCAGGCAGCCAAGCCTGTTGAAGCAAAGCCTGAAATCATCCCTGAGATCAAGACTCCTCCTGCTCCGGAAATTGTTCTGCGTAGTAGCAGTAGAAAAAGTGCTCAAAGTGGAGATGTCTTGGTAGTTGGTGTTGACTCATTACTGACTCAGTTAGCCCGTTGCTGTAGACCAGTACCACCCGATACCATTGCTGGATTTGTAACCCAGGGGCGAGGTATTTCAATTCATCGTCGCTCTTGCAAAACGTTTAGAGGTCTTTTAGATAGAGCACCAGAGCGCGTGATACAAACTGCTTGGACATCTGCAACTACAAAGGCAACGCTATCTGATGAGCAAAAGCGAGTGTTTCCAGCAGATTTAGTCGTCACAGGATTAGATCGACCCGAACTCATGCGAGAGTTGTTTGAGATTCTCACAAGGCAGGGCGTGCATGTCGTTGATTTGCGTAAATCTGCCAAAAAAGGCCTTGCTCAGATCCTTTTGACCGTTGAGGTAAGGGATTCTGAAGTGCTTCGAATAGTTCAAAATAGCCTGGAAGAGGTCAAAGGGGTAACCCAAGTACGCCGCCGGTGATAAACTCTAAGGCTGTATAGGCTCGTAGCTCAGCTGGTTAGAGCACCACCTTGACATGGTGGGGGTCGTTGGTTCGAGTCCAATCGAGCCTACCAACGAATAAGACCCAAAGAGGCGCGGATGCTCAACAGCTGCCGCGCCTTCTTTTTGTAGATTGTTGTATTAAATGCAGTTCAGTAAATTAAGATGGAGTCATCATGCTTGTAGTTACTCTGCCCGATGGATCAAAACGTGAGTTTGAGGCTCCTGTTCGCGTAGCCGATGTCGCTCAAAGCATTGGAAGTGGTCTTGCAAAAGCGGCCTTAGGTGGCATCGTTGATGGCAAGATGGTTGACACTAGTTTTGTCATCGACAAGGACAGTCAGCTCGCCATCATTACCGATAAAAGCCCAGAAGCTCTCGAAATAGTTCGTCATTCCACAGCCCACTTACTAGCTTACGCTGTTAAAGAACTGTTCCCTGAAGCGCAAGTAACGATTGGCCCAGTGATAGAGAATGGTTTTTATTACGACTTCTACTATCACCGCCCATTTACACCGGATGATTTACAAGCTCTTGAGAAAAAAATGACTGAGCTCGCTAAAAAAGATGAGCCAGTAGTGCGCACTGTATTGCCACGTGATGACGCTGTGACATATTTTAAGAATCAAGGCGAGCATTACAAAGCAGAAATTATTGCCAGTATTCCGCAGAATGAAGATGTCTCTTTATATGCAGAAGGTAAGTTCACTGATTTATGTCGTGGCCCTCATGTGCCATCAACTGGTAAGTTAAAGGTATTTAAGCTGATGAAACTTGCTGGCGCTTACTGGCGTGGCGACAGTAAGAATGAGATGTTGCAGCGTATTTATGGCACTGCATGGTTGCGTAAAGAGGATCAAGATGCATATTTACATATGCTCGAAGAATCTGAGAAACGTGATCATCGACGTTTGGGTAAGCAGCTTGATTTATTTCATTTTCAAGAAGAGGCGCCAGGATTAATTTTCTGGCATCCAAAAGGCTGGTCGATTTGGCAAGAAGTAGAGCAATATATGCGTCGCGTATATCAGCAAGAGGGTTATCTGGAAGTGAAAGCCCCTCAAATTTTGGATCGTTCGTTGTGGGAAAAATCGGGTCACTGGGAAAACTACAAAGAAAACATGTTTACGACTGAGTCGGAAAATCGAGCTTATGCATTAAAGCCGATGAACTGTCCTGGCCATGTACAAATTTATAATTCTGGCTTACACAGTTATCGTGAGTTGCCATTGCGTTTTGGTGAGTTTGGTCAATGTCACCGCAATGAACCATCAGGTGCACTCCATGGGTTGATGCGCGTGCGTGGTTTCACTCAAGACGATGGCCATATTTTTTGTACCGAAGATCAGATTCAGTCTGAAGTAGCTAATTTTGATAAAGCAGTTCGTGCTGTCTATCAAGATTTTGGATTTACTGAAGTGGCCGTCAAATTGGCTCTGCGTCCAGCAAAGCGGGTAGGAGATGATGCGATCTGGGATAAAGCGGAAGAAGCGCTGCGCGGTGCTTTAAGGGCTTCTGGTCAAGAATGGGAAGAATTGCCTGGTGAAGGCGCATTTTATGGACCGAAGATCGAATATCACCTTAAGGACTCGATTGGGCGAACTTGGCAATGTGGCACGATTCAGGTAGATTTCTCGATGCCAGATCGTCTTGGGGCTGAATATGTGGCTGAAGACAATAGCCGCAAGACACCAGTAATGCTCCATAGGGCAATTGTGGGCTCCTTAGAGCGTTTTATTGGTATTTTGATTGAAAACCATGCTGGAAATATGCCAGTTTGGCTTGCTCCGACCCAGGCTGTAGTCCTTAATATCTCCGGAAATTCCGCGCCATATGCCAAAAAAGTTCAGCAAATGCTGAAAAAACAAGGGTTTAGAGTCGAATCGGATTTGCGGAACGAGAAAATTACGTATAAAATACGCGAGCACGCATTACAGAAGATCCCATTTTTGCTAGTTGTAGGAGATAAAGAGTCTGAAAGTAATACGGTAGCCGTTCGTGCCCGTGGCGGAGTGGATTTAGGCGTAATGCCTCTTGATGCCTTCGTTGCCCGACTCCAGCAGGATATATCCCAGAAAGTCGGACCCGAGCCTAGCTAGGGGTGAGACGGTTTTTATTGTTTTTTTAAAGGAATTAAGAAGATCGCTACTGAAAAATTGCAGCGCATTAACCGGGAAATTACTGCTCCTGAAGTGCGTTTGATTGGAATTGATGGAGAGCCCATCGGTGTAGTTAAGTTGAGTGAAGCCTTGGCTGCAGCAGAAGAGAAAGAGACCGATCTGGTTGAAATTGCTCCGACAGCTGAACCACCTGTAGTCCGAATTATGGCCTTTGGCAAATTCAAGTACCAAGAAGCTAAGCGGATGCATGAAGCAAAGCTAAAGCAAAAAGTGATTCAGGTGAAGGAAGTTAAATTCCGTCCCGGCACTGATGATGGTGACTACGGTGTAAAGCTACGCAATCTAATCCGCTTTTTAGAAGATGGCGATAAGACAAAGATTACGCTGCGGTTTCGGGGTCGTGAAATGGCCCATCAAGAAATCGGAGTAAGAATGTTGGAGCGTTTGAAGTTGGACCTTGTAGAGCATGGCCAAGTTGAACAGTTTCCAAAAATGGAAGGCCGCCAGATGGTGATGGTATTGGCCCCCATTCGCAAGGCTAAGTAATCAGGTTCTACCTGGTTCTTATGTAGGGAGGTGCCCTAAGTGAATAACTAAGGGTGCTGGCAGTGAGAAGTGCTTCTGGGTACAGGAAGCGTAACCGTCGGTTACCACCTATGTTGCACAAGTAAATAAAGGGGTGCTTTATGCCCAAGATGAAGAGCAAGAGTAGCGCGAAGAAGCGCTTCACGGTTCGCGCAGGCGGAACGATCAAACGAGGTCAGGCTTTCAAACGCCACATCCTCACCAAGAAGACCACTAAGAATAAGCGTCATTTGCGTGGTTCCACAGAAGTTGCGAAGGCAGACGTTAAGTCAATTCGCTCCATGCTTCCTTACGCTTAACCTCAGACTAGATTAGGAGAATTCAATGCCAAGAGTCAAACGTGGGGTTACAGCAAGAGCCCGTCATAAAAAAATCACTGATGCCGCAACAGGTTATCGCGGTCGTCGTAAAAACGTATTCCGGATTGCTAAGCAAGCGGTTATGCGTGCTGGTCAATATGCCTATCGTGACCGTCGCAACAAGAAACGTGTATTCCGCGCTTTGTGGATTGCCCGTATCAATGCGGCAGTTCGTGAGCATGACATGACCTATAGCGTATTCATGAATGGTATGAAGAAGGCCTCAATCGATCTCGATCGTAAAGTACTTTCTGATATGGCCATTGCTGACAAGCCGGCTTTTGCCGCTTTGGTTACTCGGATTAAATCCGTAGTAAACGCTGCAGCTTAATCTTTAGTTTCTTAAAAACTAAGCTGCAATGGTTTCTCTCGACCCAATTGTCGAGGATGCTAAACGTGATTTCCTCGGAGCTTCTGATGCGGCAGCTCTGGAGGACGCGAAAGCCAAGTATCTCGGTAAGTCAGGTATTCTCACTGAGCGTTTAAAAGCGCTTGGTGGAATGTCGCCTGAGGAGCGTAAGAGTGCTGGCGCCCAAATTAATCAAATCAAAACCCAAGTAGAGGCTGCATTACAAGAGCGTCGTCAAGCGCTGTCCGATGCTGTGTTGCTGCATCGTCTTGCTGCAGAATCGATTGATGTTTCTTTACCAGGCCGTGGTCAGGCAGTTGGTAGCTTGCATCCGGTGATGCGCACTTGGGAGCGGGTAGAAGAAATCTTCCGCTCTGTTGGTTTTGATGTAGCTGATGGCCCTGAAATTGAAACCGATTGGTTTAATTTCACCGCCTTAAATAGTCCAGAAAATCATCCTGCTCGTTCAATGCAAGATACTTTTTATATTGATGGCAAAGATTCTAAAGATAAACCCTTGTTATTGCGCACCCATACTAGTCCCATACAAGTTCGTTATGCCAGTGAGCACGTTAAAAAATATGCCAATGCAGAGGTGATGCCTCCTATCAAAGTAATAGCGCCAGGTAGAACCTACCGCGTTGACAGTGATGCAACCCATTCACCAATGTTTCATCAGGTTGAAGGTCTGTGGATTGCACAGAGCGTTTCATTTGCTGACCTTAAGGGTGTTTATACCGATTTCTTAAGAACCTTCTTTGAAACAAATGAGTTGCAAGTGCGCTTTCGCCCATCATACTTTCCATTTACAGAGCCATCCGCTGAAATTGATATGGCCTTTAGTACCGGCAAGCTAGCTGGACGTTGGTTAGAAATTTCTGGGGCAGGGCAGGTTCACCCCAATGTATTGCGCAATATGGGTATTGATCCAGAGCGCTATACCGGTTTCGCCTTTGGTTCTGGCTTAGAACGTTTAACAATGTTGCGTTATGGTATCGATGATTTACGCCTCTTCTTTGAAAACGATTTACGTTTCTTAGCTCAGTTTCCTGCTTAAGAAAGCAAATAGATAAGCTTATGCAATTCTCTGAATCTTGGCTCCGTCAATATGTCAATCCATCGATTGATAGTGATGCATTAAGTCATGCCATGACGATGGCTGGTTTAGAAGTTGAGGAAAAGCATTCTGTTGCACCTCCATTTACCAAGGTTGTGGTGGCAAAAATTTTGTCAGCTGAGCAGCACCCAGATGCGGATCGCTTACGAGTTTGCAAAGTAGATGCCGGCACTGGACAAGAATTACAAATTGTCTGCGGTGCCCCCAATGCACGTGTAGGAATCAACATTCCTTGCGCCTTAGTGGGTGCAGAATTACCTCCTGCAGAAGCAGGCGGCAAGCCATTCATGATCAAAGTCGGTAAGTTGCGTGGCGTAGAAAGCCAAGGCATGCTGTGCTCAGGTCGTGAGCTTGGCTTAGGCGACGATCATGAAGGCATCTTAGAGTTGCCTGCGGATGCTCCTATTGGCAAAGATATTCGTGAATACTTAGATCTTGACGATCAAATCTTCGTCGTTAAGCTCACTCCAAACAAAGCAGACTGCCTCTCCATTATTGGAATGGCTAGAGAAGTTTCAGCTATTACTGGTTCATCCCTTTGCTTGCCTAAATGGACGCCAGCTGCAGTCACTATTACGGACACACGTAAAGTGACAGTTGAAAATAAAGACTTATGTGGACGTTTTGCGGGCCGTGTGATTCAGGGTGTTAATCCTCAGGCAAAGACTCCCGATTGGATTATTCAGCGTCTTTGTCATGCTGGTCAAAGAAGTATTTCAGCACTGGTGGATCTGTCTAACTATGTCATGTTGGAAATGGGGCAACCTACCCACGTATTTGATATTGATAAATTAGATGGTGACATTACCGTTCGCTGGGCAAAAGCAGGCGAATCACTTGAGCTTCTAAATGGTCAAACTGTCACTTTGGTGGGACCCGATTCATCTGGCAAGACACAAGAAGCGGGTGTCGTTGCAGATCAAAAAGGACCAGTAGCTTTAGCTGGAATCATGGGTGGTAATCATTGTGCAGTTAGTGACGATACTAAAAATATTTATGTAGAAGCAGCTTATTGGTTGCCATCAGCCATTCAGGGTCGTGCACGTCGCTTTAATTTCAGCACGGATGCAGCTCACCGTTTTGAGCGTGGTGTTGATCCACAAGCTACAGTAAGATGCCTTGAATATCTGAGCGCATTGATTGTAGAAGTTTGCGGTGGTCAGGCTGGCCCGGTTGATGATCAAGTATTGAACCTTCCTGAACGTAAACCAGTGCGCATGCGTTTGGCGCGTGCCATGAAGGTGATTGGCATCCCTTTAACTAAGGACATTGTGAACGATGTCTTTAAGGGCCTTGGTTTTGAGTTCAAAGAAGAAGCAGGCGATGTATTTGTCGTCACCCCGCCAAGCTATCGCTTTGATATTGAGATCGAAGAAGATCTGATTGAAGAAGTTGCTCGCATGTACGGCTTTGAAAATATTCCGGACAAACCACCAGTTGCCTCTCTGAAAATGAGCGCTAATGTAGAGGCAAAGCGAGGCATCCATTCATTACGACAACGTTTAGCCTTGCAGGGCTATCAAGAGGTCGTGAACTTTGGTTTTACTGATCTTGAAAGTGAAAAGCGTCTTACTGGCGCCACTGAAAAAGACATGATTACCGTTCTCAATCCAATTGCTAGTCAATATGGGGTGATGCGCAGCACACTATGGGGCGGCCTATTGAATAACCTCAAAGCCAATTTGAATCGTGGTGCAGGGCGCGTACGCCTCTTTGAGGCTGGTCGAGTATTTCAGCGTGACTCCAGCATCCAAGAACAGGCAGGTAAGGTAGCAGGATTTGATCAGACACAGAAGGTCGGCGGCTTAGCTTATGGCTCTTTTGTGCCCGAACAATGGGCTAGCACTAATCGTGTAGTAGATTTTTTTGATATCAAAGGCGATCTTGAGAGGGTTTTAGATCCTTTACACTTTGTTACAGAGACCGCAACTCACCCCGCACTGCATCCTGGACGCAGCGCCAAGGTGTTTTTAAAAACCGCAAGTGGCTTGCTTGCAGTTGGATGGATTGGTGAATTACATCCTGGCTTACAGCAAGCCTATGAATTGACGCAGGCTCCTGTCTTATTTGAGCTTGATTTAGGGCCCGTTAGGGAGCTTGGCTTGCCTGTGCCCAAGGAGTTAAGTAAATTTCCTGCAGTGCAACGTGATTTAGCTTTAGTTGTAAAGCAAAGTGTTTCAGCACAATCTTTATTGGATGCCATGATCGCTAGTAAGCAAAATTTTGTTCAAAATATTGAGCTGTTTGATGAATTCAAGCCAAAAGCTGGATCAGGTGGCATGGCTACAGATGAAAAGAGTTTGGCTTTTCGTATCACTATGTTAAACCCTAATGAAACTTTGCAAGATATCCAAATTGATGCAGTAATGGCATCTTTATTGGGCGCAGTAGAAAAAAAATGTACAGCCCGTCTGCGCTAGGTTTAGTATTATCTATATATCAGAAAAACAGCCATAAGAGAATCAGCAATGAGTGACTTTAATATCAATGACACCGTTACAAAGAATGAGCTTTCTGAAGCACTTTTTGATCAAGTTGGTTTAAATAAGCGCGAAGCGAAAGATATGATCGACGCATTCTTTGATCGCATTGGCTACTCACTGGAGGCTGGTGTTGAGGTGAAGATTTCTGGTTTTGGAAATTTTCAGTTGCGCAATAAATCGGCCCGTCCTGGCCGAAATCCAAAAACAGGTCAAATGA
Source organism: uncultured beta proteobacterium (assembly GCA_903944255.1). Taxonomy (GTDB): domain Bacteria; phylum Pseudomonadota; class Gammaproteobacteria; order Burkholderiales; family Burkholderiaceae; genus Polynucleobacter. Next base: position 9,552 of record CAJARE010000071.1, on the reverse strand, counting down.
TTCCGATTGCAGCTAGAAGAGTGGTGACGTTTCATGCCAGTCAAAAGCTAAAAGATGTAGTGGAGTCTCATGCTCGAGAAAACCGAGTTTGATGTCAGCTCAGCATTGCTGAGCTCTCAACTTCCCCCCATTCCTTCTAAACGCTACTTTACTATTGGTGAGGTATCTGATTTATGTGGCGTACGTTCACATGTCTTGCGTTATTGGGAGCAAGAATTTGCGCAACTCAGTCCCCAAAAACGACGCGGTAATCGTCGCTACTATCAGCATCACGAGGTGGTATTAATTCGTAAGATTAGGGCGCTTCTTTATGAAGAAGGCTTTACGATCAGTGGCGCTAGAAATCGACTCGATGAAGCTCGTGGTGAGTTAAAGCTACGTGATGAGTTGCTGGCAGTTCTCAACATCCTCACTAAGTAGTACTGATACAATTTTGACTTTCGTCGGGGCGTAGCGCAGCCTGGTAGCGTACTTGCATGGGGTGCAAGTGGTCGGAGGTTCAAATCCTCTCGCCCCGACCAATCCATTTCTTCTTCGATGATTCTTTTTTATTCTCTATGACTGCTAAACAAGACCCAACTCAATATTTTGGTTTGACTATTCCCTTTTTGGATCACTTGGGAGTGGTTCCGGAGTTTGCCGAGAATGGAAAATCCCGCATCACTTTGTATATGCAGCCTGAGCATGAAAATAGCTTTGGAGTAGCTCATGGTGGTGTCGTTATGACTTTATTGGATTTTGCGATGGCTGCCGCCGCTAGAAGCGCCATGAATCATCCTTTAGGGGCAATTACTATCGATATGACAATCAGTTTTTTACGTCCCTCAGTTGGGAAGATTGCTGTTGAGGGAATGGTGCTCAAGTCTGGTAAATCGATTAATTATTGTGAAGCTGTTGTATTGAACGAGGCCGGGGAGATTACCGCCAAATCCAGCGGTACATTTGTACTTCGTAAAGTAAATGCCTCATAATTAAGCATAGTATTTATAATGAATATATTAATAATACAGATTTAGAGGGGATTATTACTTAATCAATATTCAAATATAAGCATATATATCGCCTGGTTATTTAATGTATATATAATTAATAGGCTAAATAGCGTATCAAACGCTTTTTAACATAACCTATTATTTGGAGAGTATGAATATATGGCTTCTTATAAAGAGCTTTTAGCCCAGCGCGAACAGTTAGATAGACAGATTAAAGAGGCGATTGCACACGAGAAGGCAGACGGTATTGCCAAAGCGAAACTAATTATTGAACAGTATCACTTATCTGCATCTGACCTTTTTAGCCGTAAAACTGGGGTACGCAGTGTTGGTGGGAAGGTTGCGCCTAAATACCGTAACCCATCTACTGGTGAAACTTGGACTGGTCGCGGCAAGGCTCCAAAGTGGATAGAGGGTAGAGATCGCAGTAGCTTTGTAATATAACTTATTGATTTTAAAGAAAATTATAAAAAGGCCGCTATATTAGCGGCCTTTTTATTTAGAGGCATTTTCTTGATAGCGCTTCGATAAATACCGGCTCAAGTAATTCGTGTCGGCTGCGATAGCTCATAGAGGGATCTAGCTCAGTATTGGTAGCTGGATAAGCAACAATGAGCGGATTTTGTTCAATTAAGCCATTTTCAAGCTCTCTTTTGATATTTTCTGAGAGTGGGGGTCTAGTGCCGCTATTCTCATCAGCCAGGCTGACTACCCCTGGGTGCAGTTTAATAAAACCTTCATCTATTAAGATAGGAATACGCTGTGTGTCATTGTTTTTACTCAAATAATGTATGAGATGAACCTGCTCAATAGGTGGAATGAGGGCATCTAGAAAGATAAGATCGGGGGCAATAGAGACAGCCTTCATTAGCCCCTCTAAACTGTCAATGGCTACCTCCATTTCAACCTTTAATTGCCAGTCTTGAATGGATTCAAGCAATTCTTCGCTATTTTCTATCCTTCTAAATATTCCTAGGGCTATGCAGTTTTGAGTGGATTTTTGGCGCATTGCCCGTTTTCTTCGCTGTAACTGCTGTTCTAGAGAGCTTGTCAGTATTCTTCTATGGCCTCCACGGGTTTTCCAGGCAATTAATTCGCCCAGCTCAACCATTTTTTGGACGGTCCCTAACGAAACTTGCAAAACTTTGGCACTTTGCCTAGTGCTGAGATATTCCATATCTGGGGTAATTGTTTTCATATTTCCCTTTAATTTATTAATTCAATTGAAGATTTAGAGAATAAGAATCAAATATCTTTCAATCTGTCGGGCAGTCTTGAAAGATTGGTAGGAAAGGCCTTATTCATCTCTTATTCACTGCTAAATACCCTCAATCTCATAGAAGCAATGGAAAGTCCTTTATGAATTAATGGTTAATCGTGTTAAATTACAGATGTAGTGGCAGTATTTGCACAGAGCAATTCGTGAAACGGTGAAGCCGAGCAACGAATGGTTATAACCACAGTTTTGATTCGGGAAACCCGATGAAAGGTGAGCATCATGATGCAGGACCAAAGAGAAAACTCGTATCTCTTCGGCGGAAACGCCCCCTATGTAGAAGAACTCTACGAATCTTATTTGCACGATCCGACTTCAGTAGAAGCGCATTGGCGAGATTATTTTGATAACGTAAAACAAATTCCTGCGGTTGATGGTTCATCACGCACCGACATTGCGCATGGACCGATTGTTGCGTCATTTGCGGAGCGTGCCAAGCAAGGCCCGATTAGAACTATTTCTGATTCAGCTGATTCAGAAATGGGGCGCAAGCGTGTTGCTGTGCAGCAACTGATTGCTGCATACCGAAACGTGGGTAATCGCTGGGCTGATATCGACCCCCTAAAGCGTACAGAGCGTCAGAATATCCCTGAGCTTGATCCTTCGTTCTATGGTTTTACCGATGGCGATATGGACATCGTCTTCAATACAAGCAACACCTTCTTCGGCAAGTCAGAAATGACTTTGCGGGATTTACTACAAGCATTACGTGAAACCTATTGCGGCACGATTGGTGCTGAGTTCATGTTTATTGCTGACCAAACCATTAAGAAGTGGTGGCAAGATAAATTAGAGTCAATTCGCTCCACTCCGAGCTTTAATGTAGAAGAGAAGCGACATATTTTGGACCGTATCACTGCTGCAGAGGGCTTAGAGCGCTATTTGCAAGCGAAATATGTTGGTCAAAAGCGTTTCTCTCTTGAGGGTGGTGAAAGTTTTATCGCCTGTATGGATGAGCTCATTCGTGAAGCAGGCGCTAAAGGGGTACAAGAGATTGTGATTGGTATGGCCCATCGCGGTCGTCTCAATGTGCTTGTTAACACCTTAGGTAAGATGCCGAAAGATTTATTCGCCGAGTTCGAGCACAAGGGGCCAGAAACGCTCCCAGCAGGTGACGTTAAATATCACCAAGGATTCTCAAGCGATATTTCTACGCCTGCAGGTCCAGTACATTTGTCGCTGGCATTTAATCCATCCCATCTAGAAATCGTGAACCCAGTAGTTGAAGGCTCAGCACGAGCTCGCATGGAGCGTCGTGGCGACCCGTTTGGCGAGCAGGTGTTGCCAGTATTAGTACATGGTGATGCAGCAATTGCTGGCCAAGGTGTCATGCAAGAAACTTTAGCAATGTCAGAAGTGCGTGGCTATTCCACTGGCGGCACGGTTCATATCGTGATCAATAACCAGATTGGCTTTACTACTTCTGATCCACGCGATTTGCGCTCTAGCTTGTATTGCACCGACATCATGAAGCTTGTGGATGCACCGGTATTGCATGTCAACGGCGATGATCCTGAAGCGGTTGTTTTAGCCACCAAGCTAGCAATTGAGTTCCGCACCAAGTTTCATAAAGATGTAGCAGTTGATATTGTTTGTTTCCGCAAAATGGGTCACAACGAGCAAGATTCTCCTGCGATGACCCAGCCTTTGATGTACAAAATCATTACAGCACACCCTGGTACACGTAAGGTCTATGCTGATAAATTAGAGGCCCAAGGCGCTCTTCCAGTCGGTACTGGTGATCTCATGGTCAAAGAGTATCGGGCTGCAATGGATACTGGCAAGCAAACTTCAGATCCAGTGCTGAGCAACTTCAAAGGGAAGTTCGCTGTTGATTGGTCACCATTCTTAAATAAGAAATGGACGGATGAAGCTGATACCGCTATTCCTTTGACCGAGTGGAAGCGCTTGGCTGAGAAAATTTCAACCATTCCTGAAAACTTTAAAGCCCATCCACTGGTAGAGAAGGTCTACAAGGACCGAGCTGCCATGGGCCGTGGTGAAGTGAATATCGATTGGGGTATGGGAGAGCACATGGCTTTTGCATCCTTGGTCGCTAGTGGATATCCAGTCCGGTTATCTGGTGAAGACAGCGGACGCGGTACCTTTACCCATCGACACTCTGTCTTGCATGATCAAAATCGTGAGAAGTGGGACACTGGTACGTACACACCTTTGCAGCATGTCACAAAAGATCAAGCACCATTTACTGTGATCGACTCTATTCTTTCTGAAGAGGCGGTTCTTGGTTTTGAATATGGCTATGCTGCTGCTGAGCCCAATACATTAACGATCTGGGAAGCACAGTTTGGCGACTTTGCTAATGGTGCACAAGTCGTGATTGATCAATTTATCGCCTCTGGTGAAGTGAAGTGGGGTCGTGCAAACGGTTTGGTGATGATGTTGCCTCATGGATATGAAGGTCAAGGTCCAGAGCATTCATCTGCTCGCCTTGAGCGCTTTATGCAGTTATGTGCTGATACCAATATGCAAGTCATTCAGCCAACAACTGCATCGCAAATCTTCCACGTCTTACGTCGCCAAATGATTCGTCAGTTCCGTAAACCCTTGATCTTGTTTACACCAAAATCATTGCTGCGAAATAAGGAAGCTGCCTCCCCATTGTCTGAATTTACTAAAGGTGGATTCCATACCGTATTAGGTGAGCGTGATGACTCTATTGATGCGAAGAAGGTGAGTCGTTTAATTATCTGCTCTGGTAAGGTCTATTACGATTTAGTTAAAGCCCGTGCTGAGAAGAAGATTGAGGATGTGGCGATTATTCGTTTGGAGCAGCTGTATCCGTTCCCGCATAAAGCACTTGCTACTGAGCTGAAGAAGTATCCAAAATTGGAAGAGATCATTTGGTGCCAGGATGAGCCACAAAATCAAGGTGCCTGGTTCTTCGTACAGCACAATATTTTGGAAAGTATGTCTGATGGCATGAAGTTGGCTTATGCGGGTCGACCAGCCTCAGCTTCTCCAGCCTGTGGTTACGCCCATCTTCATCAAGAACAGCAGAAATCTTTGCTTAATGCGGCATTTGCCAAACTTAAAGGCTATGTGATTACGAAATAATCGTTCTCATTACTTTACATATACATAACTAGGATTAATCATGGCTATTTTTGAAGTTAAAGTTCCACAACTCTCTGAATCAGTTGCTGAAGCAACTTTATTGCAATGGAAAAAAAAGGTTGGGGATGCTGTTGGTCAAGATGAAATCTTGATTGAAATCGAAACCGACAAAGTTGTACTTGAAGTGCCTGCTCCGTCTGCAGGTGTTTTAACGGAAATTATTGTCGGTGATGGTGGTACTGTAGTTGCTGAACAATTGATAGCTAAGATTGATAGTACCGCTGTTGCTACTGCTCCAGCTGCCACCGCTCCAACTGCTGCTCCAGCAAAGGCAGCACCCGTTAAATCTGCTAGCGCTGCCGCTCCATCAGCTGCGAAAATTTTGGCTGAAAACAATATGAGTGCTGGACAAGTTGCTGGCACCGGTCGCGATGGCCGAATCACTAAGGGCGATGCTTTGAATGCGGCTGCCGGCGGCGCTAAGTCAGCCCCATTGCCAAAAGCAGCGATGCCAACAGGTGAACGTCCTGAAGAGCGTGTTCCTATGAGCCGCCTTCGTGCTCGTATTGCTGAGCGTTTGCTGGAATCTCAAGCTAACAATGCGATCTTGACGACATTCAACGAAGTCAATATGGGTCCAGTGATTGCATTAAGGAATAAATATAAAGAGCAGTTTGAAAAAGTGCATGGTGTGAAATTAGGCTTTATGTCTTTCTTTGTTAAAGCGGCAACCCATGCATTGAAGAAGTTCCCATTACTAAACGCATCTGTTGATGGTAATGACATTGTTTACCACGGTTATTTTGACATTGGCATAGCAGTGAGCTCACCTCGTGGTTTGGTGGTACCCATTTTGCGTGATGTTGACCAAATGAATTTGGCTGATATCGAGAAAAAAATTGCTGATTTTGGGGCTAAGGCGCGCGACGGCAAGCTGTCGATTGAAGAGTTAACCGGCGGAACATTCTCGATCTCAAATGGTGGCGTATTTGGTTCAATGCTATCTACTCCCATTATTAATCCTCCCCAATCTGCAATTTTGGGTATTCATGCGACTAAAGATCGTGCAGTTGTTGAGAATGGTCAAGTAGTAGTGCGCCCAATCAACTATCTCGCATTGTCATACGATCACCGCATTATTGATGGTCGCGAAGCAGTGCTAGGCTTAGTGGCGATGAAGGATGCTTTAGAAGATCCTTCACGTCTTCTGCTTGATTTGTAAAAGGGAAGATCATGAGTCAAGCTTTTGATGTAGTTGTAATCGGTGGTGGCCCTGGTGGTTACATTGCCGCAATTCGTGCGGCGCAACTTGGTTTTAAAGTTGCCTGTGCGGAATCTAATCCCTTTGATGATCCCAAGGGTGAAATACGCCTTGGTGGCACTTGTTTAAATGTTGGTTGCATCCCCTCTAAGGCATTGCTGGCTTCCTCTGAAGAGTTTGAGAAGATCAGTCATCATGCTGTAGATCATGGCATTACGGTTGGCTCTGTCAGCATTGATTCCAAAAAAATGGTCACGCGCAAAGACGAGATTGTTACCAAGATGACTGCTGGTATTCAATACTTATTTCGTAAAAACAAGATTACCTTACTAAAAGGTCATGCCTCATTTGAAGGCAAGAGTGCCAATGGTTATCAAATTAAGATCGATGGAAAAGAAAAAGAAACGGTCAGCGCCAAGAATGTCATTATTGCAACAGGCTCTAAAGCCCGTCATCTCCCTGGCATATCAGTAGATAATGTATTGATTTGTGATAACGAGGGTGCCTTAAAGTTTGATTCTGTACCCAAGAAGTTGGGTGTTATTGGTGCAGGTGTGATTGGCTTGGAATTGGGTTCAGTTTGGCGCCGCCTTGGTTCTGAAGTGATTGTGCTCGAGGCTTTGCCATCTTTTTTAGCAGCATGCGACCAAGGCATTGCAAAGGAAGCGCAAAAGCTTTTCACTAAACAAGGTTTAAACATCAATATGGGTGTGAAGATTGGTGAAGTGAAAGCAGACAAGAAAGGGGTAGTAGTTCACTACACAGATAGTGCTGGTAAAGCCCTGAAATTAGAATGCGATCGCTTAATTGTTTCTGTTGGTCGTATACCCAATACTGATCAATTAGGTCTAGACAAGATTGGCCTCAAGGTAGATGAGCGCGGCTTTATTCCAGTGGATGACCATACTTGTGCCACTGCTGCACCTGGCGTCTATGCAGTTGGTGATGTAGTACGCGGTCCGATGTTGGCTCATAAAGCTGAAGACGAAGGCGTTTTAGTTGCTGAAATCATTGCAGGTCAGAAGCCGCATATCGATTACAACTGCATTCCTTGGGTCATTTACACTGACCCTGAGATTGCTTGGGTTGGTAAAACCGAGCAAGCACTTAAAGAGGCTGGTATTGCTTACAAGGCAGGTCAATTTCCATTTGCAGCTAATGGCCGTGCTTTAGGTATGGGTCGTGCAGACGGGTTTGTCAAGGTATTGGCTGATGCAAAGACTGATGAGATTCTGGGGGTTCATATTATTGGAGCGAATGCTTCTGATTTAATTGCTGAAGCCGCTGTGGCAATGGAATTTAAAGCGGCAGCTGAGGATATTGCCCGCATCTGTCATCCGCATCCAAGTTTGTCGGAGGTGGTACGCGAAGCAGCATTGGCGACGGATCAACGTGCATTAAATATGTAATTGAAAACGATTGAGTTTTACCATCAAGAGCTACAAGCGCGGGGCTTCCAAAGCGATCCCGCGCAACTCCGTGCTGTAGAGCGTTTGCAGCAATGCGAGGATGAATGGATTGCGTATAAAGAAATTCGCAGTAACAATCTTAAAAAGAAAATTTTTAAACCTAAGCTTCCTAGGGGCCTATATTTATGGGGTGGAGTAGGTCGAGGTAAATCTTTTTTGATGGATTGTTTTTATGAAGCATCACCATTAGAAAAAAAGATACGCATTCATTTTCATGAGTTTATGCGTGAAGTACATCGCGAATTACATGAGCTCTCTGGACTGGCGGATCCCTTAGACGAGCTCGCTCTGCGAATTTCTCAACGCTACCGCTTAATTTGCTTCGATGAATTTCATATTAATGATATTGCTGATGCCATGATTTTGTATCGCTTGCTGAGCGCCTTATTTGCTGATCGAGTGCAATTTGTAATGACTTCTAACTATCGGCCAGATCAGCTTTATCCCAATGGACTTCATCGTGATCGATTATTGCCTGCGATTAAATTGCTTGAAGAGCAGTTAGAAGTTCTCAATGTAGATGCTGGTAATGATTACCGTCGTGTGCAGATGGCCCAAGTTGAAGCCTACCTAACGCCTTTAGATCAAAAGACAAATCAACGCCTGCTTGGAATGTTTCATGGATTAATTGGGCACCAGCAAGCAGTAGCAAACCCAATGCTCTATATTGAATCAAGAGAATTACGTCCGCTTTTTATGGGGGGTGGCGTGGTCTGGTTTGATTTCCAAACCCTGTGCTGCGGCCCACGCTCCCAAAATGACTATTTAGAGATTGCCAAACTATTTCATACAGTAATTTTGTCTGGCGTTCCTTATATGCCCCCTAGAATGACCAATGAGGCGCGACGCTTTATTTGGTTGATTGATGTTTTATATGACCATAAGATCAAGCTAATCGTCTCGGCAGAGGTTCTGGCCCCTGATTTATACACAGAAGGGCAAATTACCGGTGAATTTTCCCGAACGGTATCGCGCTTGATTGAAATGCAGTCCCGAGACTATCTAGATGCACCCCGTCGTGTCATTGATACCAGCTTGACCTAAAATAGGGTCATGAGTTCTATTTCAGCCATGAATGCCGATTTACACTGCCACTCAGTGGTCTCTGATGGCACCCTGACTCCAGAGGAGCTTGCGCAACGTGCTCATGCTAACGGCGTGAAACTTTGGTCTCTTACTGATCATGATGAATTAGGCGGTCAACAGCGCGCTAGAGAAGCTGCTGCTGCTCTCAATATGAATTACTTGGCCGGTGTAGAAATTTCTGTGACTTGGCTTGGTCAAACGATCCATATTGTTGGATTAGGTATTGATCCAGATGATGAAGGTATCTTAGATGGTCTCAAGCGTACTCGCGAAGGTCGCGGTGATCGTGCTAAACAGATGGCTGAGCAATTGCTGAAAGTTGGTATTCCTGGAGCTTATGAAGGCGCACTGCATTACGCGGGTAATCATGATCTTATTTCGAGAACGCAC